>CBHRAM010000332.1:0-4220 GCA_966076165.1 uncultured Chitinophagaceae bacterium | reverse complement strand
GAAGCTTCGCCCAACAGGCGTTACAGCTATTGCAATACCAATTATGCCATGCTGGCCCTGATCGTGGAAAGGATCACCCAGATGCCCTTTCCTGTGTATATGCAGGAAAATGTGTTTAAGCCCCTGGGCATGACCAGTACCTATGTATTCAGTGTAAAAGACACGGCTAAATACATCCCCTCCTATAATTATAATAACAGTCCTTTCAAATTACAAAAGCTGGATTGTATCTATGGAGATAAAAATGTGTATAGCACCGTTCGTGATCTCTTGCTCTGGGACAAAGCCCTGTACTTTGGTAATTTTATCAGCCTCAAAAGCCTGGATATGGCATTTCAGCCCTATAGCAATGAAAGCCGCGGCTTTAAGAACTATGGTTTGGGCTGGCATCTGCTGATCAAACCACCGGACCCCACCATTGTTTACCATAATGGCTGGTGGCATGGCAATAATGCTGTTTTCAAACGGTTGGTAGCCGATTCGGCCACGGTAATTATCCTGGGTAATAAATTCAATAAAAACATATGGGCAGCCGGAAAAATGAGTTCTGTTTTCACCGGACATGCAGATACCACCCGTTTGGATGAATAATTATCTGATAACCAACACTTATTAACAGTATCTCCCTGAAAAAATCTAAGCATAGGGATTTTGCCCAAAACCCCTATTTTTGCTGACTTTTTATATAAACCAGCGTTACAAAACCATATATGAACAATTCTTTGTTTTACGCCGTCCCGGCAATGGGAATTATCGGCCTTCTTTACACACTTGTTAAGTTTATCTGGGTATCAAAGCAGGATGCAGGTACCGACCGCATGAAGCAGATCAGCACGTATATCGCTGAAGGTGCCATGGCATTTCTGAAAGCTGAATACAAGATCCTTACTTATTTCGTGATCATAGTGGCCCTGTTATTGGGTTATATGGGTTTTTCCGATGCGCACAGTCACTGGAGCATTGCCCTTGCTTTCGTATTAGGTGCATTCTTTAGTGCCTTAGCCGGTTTTATCGGTATGAAAGTAGCTACCAAAGCCAATGTGCGTACGGCACATGCGGCCAGAACCAGCCTCAAAAAAGCCTTACAGGTTTCCTTTACCGGAGGTTCTGTAATGGGTATGGGTGTTGCGGGCCTGGCGGTATTGGGACTGGGTAGCCTGTTCATCATTTTAAAAATGGTATTTGCCCCTAACGCTGCGGTTGACAGTGAAGAAATGAAGAGAGCGATCGAAGTATTGACCGGTTTCTCATTGGGTGCAGAAAGTATTGCCTTATTTGCCCGTGTGGGTGGTGGTATCTATACAAAAGCAGCCGATGTGGGTGCTGATCTGGTGGGTAAAGTAGAAGCAGGTATTCCTGAAGATGATCCCCGTAACCCTGCAACCATCGCCGATAACGTAGGTGATAACGTAGGTGATGTGGCCGGTATGGGTGCCGATCTGTTCGGAAGCTATGTAGCTACTGTTTTGGCAACCATGGTACTCGGAAGAGAAGTAACCGGAGCTGCCGGTGCAGCTTTGGCTGATAATTATAATGGCTTATCGCCTATCCTGTTACCAATGCTGATCGCAGGTATGGGTATTATCTTCTCCATCATCGGAACCTGGTTTGTGACCATTTCTGAGAATGCAGGATTGAGCACACAGAAAGTACAGAATGCCCTGAACATGGGTAACTGGGGTTCAATCATATTAACAGCTGTCGCTTGTTACTTCCTGGTAACCTTTTTGTTACCTGAACACATGTTATTGAGAGGATTTGATTTCACGCCTATGAAAGTATTCGGCGCCATCATGGTGGGTCTGGCCGTAGGTACTTTAATGAGCATGATCACAGAATATTATACCGCTATGGGTAAACGTCCGGTGATGAGCATCATCCGCCAGTCGTCTACCGGTCACGCTACCAATATCATTGGTGGATTGGCCGTAGGTATGGAAAGTACCTTATTACCTATCCTGGTACTGGCTGCCGGTATCTATGGTTCTTATTACTGCGCAGGTTTATACGGTGTGGCAATTGCTGCAGCCGGTATGATGGCTACTACTGCCATGCAATTAGCGATCGACGCCTTTGGCCCGATTGCGGATAATGCAGGGGGTATTGCAGAAATGAGCGAGTTACCTAAAGAGGTACGTGAAAAAACAGATATCCTGGATGCAGTTGGTAACACCACTGCCGCAACCGGTAAAGGTTTTGCCATTGCTTCTGCGGCATTAACTGCACTGGCTTTGTTTGCAGCTTTCGTGGGTATTGCAGGTATTGATGGTATCGATATTTATCATGCAGATGTACTCGCAGGTTTATTTGTGGGTGGTATGATCCCTTATATCTTCTCCTCACTCGCTATCCGCGCAGTAGGTGAAGCAGCTATGGCCATGGTGGAAGAAGTTCGCCGCCAGTTCCACAGTATCCCGGGTATCATGGAAGGAACCGGTAAACCTGAGTACGATAAATGTGTGGCGATCTCTACTGAAGCTTCTCTGAAGAAAATGATGTTGCCCGGCGCTATCGCGATCTTATCTCCCTTGATCATCGGTTTCATTTTCGGGCCGGAAGTATTGGGTGGATTCTTAGCAGGTGCTACTGTAAGTGGTGTATTGATGGGAATGTTCCAGAACAATGCCGGTGGTGCATGGGACAATGCCAAAAAATCTTTTGAATCATGTGTTGAGATCAACGGACAGATCTACTATAAAAAATCTGAGCCGCATAAAGCTTCTGTAACCGGTGATACCGTAGGTGATCCGTTTAAAGATACTTCTGGTCCTTCTATGAATATCCTTATCAAACTGATGTCGATCGTTTCATTGGTGATCGCTCCTACCCTTGCGCAGTTACACAAGACCGATGCCAAATCCAAGCATGTGATCGAGCAGAAAATGGAAGTGAAAGTGATGGGTAATGATACTACCACTCAACTTACCGTTACCGCCAGTGGAGATGATATGAAAGGGTTTGTAGATGCCGTAAGAAAAGATTTTCCTGCTGCCGGCAAATTATCTATCGAATACAAAGACGGTAAATTAAGCATCAACGGTGAAGAGCAACCTGCAGATATCACTAAGAAATATGAAAATTATCTGAACGGAAAAAAGAATATCAACATTACAGTAGATGAGGAAGTGAAGAAAAAAATTCAAAATTACGGTAAATGAGGAAGTGAAGAAATAATCTTCCCACTAAAACTATACAGGATCCCGGCCTATGGCCGGGATTTTTATTTTAAGGATATCTCAGCGCTCATTATTTTTAAGCAATGAAAAAATATGCAGCCCTTCTTTTCATCATATTGGCCGGATGTGAGCAGGCTTCCGAAAAGCTTACCGAACCGAAGGATTCCACCATTGTTGTATCCTATGATACCATACCTGAAACCCGTCAAAAAGTGAACCCAGGTTCTGTGTCAGTGTATACAGAAAAGATCCCTGATGAATTGAACGACTGGAAGTTTTCGGTATCCCTTCATGAGACCAAACGCACATTTCATTATATCGTACAGATCCAGGCCAAGGAAGCAAGGGTTACCGATTCGGTGAATATTCCCAATTTTGGGATCATGCCTAAGCCGGAGCTGAGAAAAGGCAAAGAACCTTTTACCTGTATCATTGGTTTCCTTGATAAAAAAGGGGAATTCAAAGAATACAGAAAAGTTAGTTTTCAAAACGACAGGCTGCATATCAGTACGATCAATAATTATGCGGTTTCTTCTTACAAAACAGTCAGTCCTTAAAACACCGGGCACTAAAGTGCCATTGAATCATGTTTGGGAGCACTTTTATCCCCGCTCTGAAGAGCGGGGCAATGAGAAAAACCTGGCTTCTTTTCCAGAATGTAATCAACAGACGAATAATGGCAATTATCACATGATAACTCTCACATTGCGATCCATACCTTGCCCCGCTCTTTAGAGCGGGGATAAAGATTCCCCCCAATTCTCAATTTTCGGGACTTTAGTCCCGAGTGTGCTTTCACAGGCTATCCCTGATTTTTACCTTTTAACGGATTTTTAGTTTGGACGATACGAATCAAATCGTAAATTGCTTACGAATAAAATCGTACCAATGGCCGCAGCAAAACATATCAAGCCTACAGAGAGTGAACTGGAAATATTAAGAGTGCTTTGGGATAAGGGCACTGCCACTGTAAGGGAAGTACACGAGATCCTGGCAGCGCATAAAGATGCCGGTTATACCACTACCCTCAAACTCATGCAGATC
>CBHRAM010000331.1:0-4232 GCA_966076165.1 uncultured Chitinophagaceae bacterium | reverse complement strand
TTTGCCTGCGTACAATGTCATAGTCACCCGTATGATCCCTTTAAACATGAAGAGTATTATCAGTTCATGGCTTTCTTTAATAATACAAGGGATGAAGACACGTATGACGACTATCCTTTACTGAAAGAATTCCACAAAGAAGACAGTGTCAAATTTTTACAACTCAAAGATTGGCTGCATCAGAATACAGGTAACCGGGAAAAGGAGTTGATCGGTTTTGTGAAAACCGGCCAACCCGCTATCAATTCTATTGCCGCAGATCATCTGATCAATAGTGCTTTGACCGATACCAAATGGTTAGTGCTTCGTAATAATGGATCTGCAAGGATCCCCAATGTAGATTTTGCCAATCACACTCAATTATCTTATCGGTATAAAAGCTGGAAGCCGGGCGGTAAATGGGTCATTCATCTTGATCAACCGGATGGAACCATTATTGCCACAGTAAATGTGGAAGATTCAAAAGGAGGATGGAAGATCACTTCTCTTCCCCTTCCTGTTATGCAGGGTGCACATGATCTCTATTTTACTTATCAGAATAAGAATCTTGCCACGCCTGAAGAAACCGGTATGCAGTTCGACTGGTTCTTTATCACGGATCCCTTTCCCGGAAAAGGCTTGAAAGGATATGACAGTGCCTATAAATATTTTAATGATCTTCTTGTTTCCAGACAGGTTACCATCACTCCGGTAATGGTTGAGAACCCGAAAGAATTATTCAGGCCCACGCATGTTTTTGAAAGAGGCAACTGGCTTGTAAAAGGGAAACGGGTGGAAGCGGGTATTCCGCAGTCACTGGGCTCACTCCCGGCAAATGCACCACGTAACCGATTGGGACTGGCCATGTGGGTTACTGATAAAAAAAATCCACTCACATCACGCACTATTGTAAACAGGATCTGGGAACAGTTTTTTGGCCAGGGTATTGCAGAAACACTGGAAGACCTGGGTACACAAGGCATTCAACCCACTCACAAGGAATTACTGGATCATCTCGCATGGAAGCTGATGAATGATTATTCCTGGGATCTGAAAAAATTAATGAAAGAAATTGTACTGTCGGCTACATACCGCCAGGATACCAAAATGAGTAAAGACGGTTTAGAGAAAGATCCCTTCAATAAATATTATGCAAGAGGGCCGCGTGTAAGATTATCTGCGGAACAGATCCGCGACCAGGCTTTATCGGTAAGCGGTTTATTATGTGAGAAAATGTATGGTCCCGGAGTGTTCCCTTATCAGCCCGAAGGGATCTGGATGTCGCCATGGAACGGTGCATCCTGGAAAAAAAGTGATAGCTGTGATCAATACCGGCGGGCGATGTACACATACTGGAAGCGCTCTGCGCCATATCCATCCATGATCAGTTTTGATGGCACATCGCGTGAAGTGTGCACGGCCAGAAGGATCCGGACCAATACACCTTTACAATCATTAACTACCTTGAATGATTCTGCTTACATTGAAATGGCACAATATTTTGCGTATCGTATGCAGGCTTTAGGCGGTGGGGACCTGAAAAAACAGATCAGTAAAGGATATGAACTGGCTTTGTTTAAACCCATCACCCCGGAGAAAGAAATGGTATTCGAGAAACTGTATATGAATGCTTATAAACGTTTCCGCAGCGATGAAGAGAAAATGAAACTGATGGCAGGAAATCAGAAAGACAAACAAACACCCACCACCGCAGCATTGGTTGTTGTAGCGGGTGCGATGATGAATATGGATGAATTCATTACCAAGAATTAAGATCATGAGTAAAAACAATGAACGCATATTTGAAGAAGCCAGGTTGAAAAATCTGGAGCTTGCTACGCGCAGGGTTTTCTTCAAAGATTGTTTTTTAGGGATGGGTAGCATGGCACTGGGATCTTTTTTAAGTGGTTGTAACTGGTTGGGATCAAAAGATGGTACGGGTATCTACAACAGTGATAATCCTTTATTACCCCATGCTCCGCATTTTCCTGCAAAAGCAAAATCGGTTATTTATTTACACATGGCGGGAGCACCGTCTCAGCTGGAATTGTTTGATTACAAACCCGACCTGATGAAACTGGATGGGCAGGATTGTCCGCAATCATTACTGGAAGGGAAAAAGTTTGCATTCATCCGCGGTGTTCCCAAAATGATGGGCCCGCAGGCCAATTTTAAACAACGCGGACAAAGTGGTGCATGGGTATCTGATCATTTACCGCATTTTGCAACCGTTGCAGATGAAGTAAGTTTTTTGAAAGCGATGCAAACTGACCAGTTTAACCATGGCCCTGCACAATTGTTAATGCATACAGGAACACCAAGATTAGGACGTCCCAGCATTGGTGCATGGGCAACGTATGGATTGGGAAGTGAGAACAGTAACCTGCCCGGATTTGTGGTGCTCACTTCTGGCGGAAAATTTCCAGATGCGGGTAAAAGTGTTTGGGGCAGTGGGTTTCTGCCTTCTGTTTACCAGGGGGTGCAATGCAGGAGCGAAGGCGATCCTGTGTTGTTTATCAAAGATCCTGCAGGCATGGATCGCGATCTGCGTAAAGCATCCATTGATGCGATCAATGAAGCTAACCGGATGAGTTATGAGGAATTTAAGGATCCTGAAATATTATCCCGCATCTCACAATATGAAATGGCTTACCGGATGCAGATCTCTGTGCCGGATGTAATGAATATTAATGATGAGCCGGATTATATCCATGAAATGTATGGAACCAAACCTGGCAAAGCCTGTCTGGCCAACAATCTGTTATTGGCGAGAAAATTAGTGGAGAAAGGTGTACGCTTTGTTCAATTATTCGATTGGGGTTGGGATAGTCATGGTACTGATGAGAATCTGGCCATCGATTACGGTTTTGTCAATAAATGCAGAACCATGGACAAACCCGTAACCGCTTTATTACTCGATCTGAAGCAAAGAGGTTTACTGGATGAAACCCTTGTGGTTTGGGGTGGTGAGTTTGGCCGTACACCAATGCAGGAAAACAGGGATGGAAAGAAAATGCCTTTCAAGGGACGTGATCACCATACAGAAGCATTCACGATCTGGATGGCAGGAGGTGGTATTAAAAAAGGAACCAGTTTCGGAGAGACCGATGAGATCGGTTATAGCGCTGTCAGTGGTAAAACAACCGCGTTTGATGTGCAGGCAACGATCCTGAATCAGCTAGGGTTTGATCATGAGAAATTAACCTATCAGTTTCAGGGAAGGCCTTTCAGGTTAACGGATGTGCATGGGAGGGTGATCAATGAGATCATAGCATGAGTGGTTGGTCAGGCGACCAACTGCAATCATGAAACAGATAGATAAGTGTATTTACAAACAATAACAATATGGCTCTTGACCGAAGAAAATTTTTATCTATGACAGCAACCCTCGGCACATTGGCCCTAACGCCTTTTGAAGAACTAATGGCATCCAGGCCCGCATTTAAAACACCGGCAGGTTTTTCACTGAAAGTAATGGGCACAGGTTGGGGATTTAACGGAACTGTAGATGAATTCTGTGCCAAAGCAAAAAAGACAGGATATGATGGCATTGAAATGTGGTGGCCCGGCACAACTGCTGCACAGAAAGAATTATTCGGAGCTTTACAGAAGCATAAACTGGAGATCGGTTTTTTAGCTGGCGGTTCTGATAGTGACCCTGCCAAACATTTTCAACAGTTCAAAATCATGGTGGATGGTGCGGCGTATCAGAATATACAGGCACCCTTGTATATTAATTGCCATTCAGGAAGAGATTTTTTTCCGGCGGAAGAAAATAACAAGTTCATAGAGTATACATTGAAAGTTGCCAAAGAAACGGGTATTAAGATCTGCCATGAATCACATCGAAGCCGGATCCTGTTTGCGGCACATGTGGCGAAACAATATTTAAACAGGTTTCCTGATATGCGGATGACTCTGGATATTTCACACTGGTGCAATGTGCATGAAACCTTACTGCATGACCAGGAAGAAACGGTACAGTTCGCTTTATCAAAAGTGGATCATATCCATGCAAGGATCGGCCACCCGGAAGGCCCGCAGGTGAATGATCCTCGTGCCCCTGAATGGGAAGCTACGGTGAAACGGCATTTAGAATGGTGGGATGCAGTGATACAGCGAAAGATCAAAGAAGGGGCAACGCAAATGACCATCCTTACTGAGTTTGGCCCACCGGATTATATGCCCACACTACCTTATACGCGACAGCCCCTCGCAGATCAATGGGCGATCAATGAACACATGATGCACTT
>CBHRAM010000330.1:0-4247 GCA_966076165.1 uncultured Chitinophagaceae bacterium | reverse complement strand
TTCCTTCCAATCCTTCAACCGTAAGTTTCACTAATGCTGTTGATCCCAACACAACAGTTACCGGACTTACCAGCGGCACTTACAGTTTTGTCTGGACCATTTCCAATGCACTTTGTACCGATTCAAAAGATACTGTTCAGATCAAAGTGGACCCAGCAACTGTGGCAGGGAACTTAACAGCGGATGCGTTTGTTTGTATCAGCGGCAATAGCGGAACGGTTTCTCTTAGCGGATATACCGGTAATATCATGCAATGGGAGTATTCAACAGATAACGGCACCAGCTGGAATATCCTGAACCTTACCACAGCTACGTATCATTATACAAATCTTACCGCCACTACGCAGTATCGGGTTCTTGTAAAAAGCGGGCTTTGCTTTGGCGTGTATAGTAATATCGTTACCATTCATGTTGACCCTGTTTCTGTTGGGGGAAAATTATCTCCAGTGCAAATAACCGTTTGTTCCGGTGCCAACACAGGCAGTTTAGAGATCCATGGTTTTACAGGAACCATCATGCAATGGGAATCATCGGTTGACAATGGCCAAACATGGTCAATTATCAAGCATACCGATTCTGTTTACAGTTATACAAGTATTACCGCAACTACCCGTTACCGTGTATTGATTGAAAGCGGCTCCTGTTCTGCTGTTTATTCAAATATTGCTGTGGTTACAGTGAGTGCCCCTACCGTAGCCGGAACCACCTTCGGAGATGCCATCGTTTGTAATGCGAACAATAACGGCGTTATTATTCTGAAAGGCAGAACCGGTGATATTATCCATTGGGAATCATCGGAGGATCATGGCAATACCTGGAAGATCATTCCTATAATGCAGGATACACTCTCCTATTTAAATTTACTCACCAGTACCCAATACCGTGCACTTGTAAAAAATGGCGCCTGTGCCCTCCAATATTCCAATACCATAAGTATCACCGTTATTGATCAGGTTACTGTGGCCAATGCAGGTGCGGACAGGGTGCTCTGTGATGCAAACAGTACACTCACGCTTGAAGCCAATGTTCCACAGTCGGGGTCAGGAACATGGAGTTTTGCTTCAGGCCCGTCAACTGTATACTTTACCAATCCGTCATCACCCAATACAACCGTAACGGGCCTGCATACAGGCACCTATCAATTTGTATGGACGATATCCAACGGCATCTGCAGTAATTCAGTTGACACAGTTATGGTCAAAGTAGATAAAGTAAGTTCCGAGTTTAACCTTTCGAGTATCAACGATTGCGGAAAAACAACCTATCGTTTTTACAATACCAGTCAATCTGTTTTTGGCATCAAAGATTCTAAATGGTTCAGTAACGGAGATACACTTAACAGTAAGGATATCAGCCTTTCATTTACCACAGAAGGTCTGCGGGATATCAGCCTGAGGGTGGAAAGTAATACAGGCTGTTTACAAACAACTCAGGCCCGGTATACAGTGATCGTATATGAATTCCCAAAAGCCAATATCAATGCAATTGCCGATGCCTGCAAAAGCCAGATGTTACAGGTTAGTTCCGAGATCAATTCGCAGGATGCCATTGCCAGTATGCTTTGGAACCTGGGTAATGGCACCAGAAGGAATGATTCGGTAGTTACCGTTCAATACAGCAGCGATGGTAAATACACTATTAAATTAACGGTGGCTACGATTAACCGTTGCTATGATTCTGTTTACAAACAGATCATGATACATGCACTGCCTTCACTTACCATTAATACAAGTCCCACAGTATGTAAAGGGGACTCCGTTCTGCTGGCAGCTTCCGGGGCAATGAGTTATATCTGGACAGATCATCAGAACAATATCATTTGTAATGGCTGTGGCTCAGCCAGAGTTAAGCCACTCACCAATCAGCAGTATAAAGTGATCGGTTATAATGAATATGGTTGCAGCCAGGCACAAACTGCACAGATCCGTGTGGTGCAGCCGTTTAAAATGTTATCTGTAAAAGGTGATACACTTTGTGCAGGGCAATCGCGTCAATTATTTGTGTCGGGTGCTTCTACCTATACCTGGTATCCTGAGACGGGACTGAGCAATAAAAATGCATCCTCTCCCATTGCGAGCCCGCAACAAAGCACTACTTATCATGTGATAGGGAAAGATGATTTCAGTTTCTTTACCGATACGGCAGAAGTAAATATTGCCGTTGGGCGTTCTACACCGATCAATATCGGAAAAGATACTGTGTTGAGTGCCGGAACGGTTTACAAATTAAATACAACCGGACAAACACAGGAGATCCGCAAATGGACATGGAATAGTACAGAAGAATTATCCTGCCGTAACTGTGCCACACCAACGGTTAAGGTGAATAATGATGCCACCATCTCCTGTCTTGCCATTAATCAGTATGGATGTACCAGCACAGACACGATCAATATCAAAACATTTTGTCCGGCTACAGAAATATTCATTCCCAATGCATTTACTCCTGACGGTGATGGCATTAATGACCTGTTGATCGTGCAGGGCAAAGGCGTGAAAATGATCAAGAGCTTCCGAATCTTTAACCGTTGGGGTGAAGTGGTCTTTGAGAAAACCAATTTCATGCCGGGCGATCCGGCTTATGGATGGGATGGTAAAGTAAGGGGCAGGCCCGCCTCTCCGGATATTTTCGTGTATATGTGTGAAGCTATCTGTGAGAAAGGTTTACCTACTATGTTTAAAGGAAACGTTGGCATATTGAAATAAGTAAACCAGATCTTATGAGAAAAACTTTACAAACAAGCCTGTTCTTCCTCGCTGTTCTGTGTGCAGGTGTATCCGATGCACAGGATTTTACTTTCTCTCAGTTCTATGAGCAGCCCTTGTTACGCAATCCCGCTTTGGCTGGACTATTTACGGGTGATCTTCGTGTATCTATGTCGTACCGCGATCAATGGGGCAGTGTTACCGTTCCCTATAGAACCACTTCCTTAAATATTGAACATAAGATCCCTATCGGCAGCAAACACGACCTCATCACGGTTGCCTCACAGATGAGTGTAGATGCTGCAGGTGATATCCGGCTGAAAAGAACACAGATCCTGCCTTCCATCAGTTTTCATAAATCACTGAGTGAAGAAAGTGATACTTATCTTACTGCGGCATTCCAGGCAGGGCCCGTATCCAGCCAGTTTGATGCCACACAATTAAAAATGGGCGATCAATACCAGGGTGGCAGTTATGATGCATCCAATCCAACGATGCAGCCGATCCGAAATAATGGTTACTCTTATTGGGATGTGAATGCAGGACTATCGTTCAGCAGTACCATCCGGGACAAAACCAATTTTTATATCGCGGTTGGCATGTCGCATATCACCAATCCGGTAATTAAATCCACAACCGGAAATATTGATGGTTTTTTACTGCCCAAAATCACTTTCAATGCCGGCATCAATGTGCCTTCAGGAGAGCGGGGACATCTCATGGCTTTTACGGATGTGTTCGTGCAGAATCAGAGCAGGCAGTTACTCAGTGGCGTTATGTATGGCATTAATATCATTGAATATGATAATGGCGACCCCGATATTCTTTATGTAGGCAGTTTTATGAGATGGGGCGATGCCCTGATCCCTGTTGTAAAAATAGGCTTCAACCATTTGAGTGTGGGGATCAGTTACGATGTTAATATCTCCAAACTGAAAGTGGTTTCCAACTGGCGCGGCGGGCTTGAATTCTCATTGGTTTATCGTGATTTTCTTAAGATCAGGAATTCAACACTGGACAAATTACGTTGCACCCGGTTTTGATCATCACTTTTTATTCTTATTCACTTTGATAAAATAGATGACCGAGTTGTGATCCAGATCGCTGGACACGTTGATCTCGGTCCGTTTCTTTTCTCCATCCGTGATGATCATCAATGCAGAATTGGGTGGTGTTAAACCCAGATTCTCTGCAAAGAAGATCATTTCATTTTTACGGGGTTCTGCATTCAGCTTTACGTAGAAAGTGATCGGCTTATTGGTGCGCAGCATTTCTTTATAGACCACCAGGTCTTTATTATAGATCACAGAAACGGTATCATAATCAAAAACACCGTTGTCATACAGTTCAACTTTCACAGAATCCGATACAGAGAATACTTCAAATGATTTCTTGGGTGTACGGCTTGTCATCTGCTCAATAACCGTCGGTTTTTTCAAACGCGGTGTCAGATCCAGCAGCTCGGCAATATGCATGGATCTGGCTGTACTGTCTGCCTGCTTAGCCATAGCCGGTTTTTGATAAGATTCGGGAACCGCTTTC
>CBHRAM010000329.1:0-4275 GCA_966076165.1 uncultured Chitinophagaceae bacterium | reverse complement strand
CATGTTACGTTGAACTTCATCGTACTCTTTGCCCTCTTATTTGGATTAGGAATTATTGTGGATGATGCGATCGTAGTAATTGAGAATACACACCGGATCTATAATAACGGTAAAGTAAAGATCGAACGTTCGGCCAAAGAAGCAGCCGGGGAAGTGTTCATACCGGTAATGGCCGGAACGCTTACCACATTGGCACCGTTCTTCCCGCTGTTATTATGGAAGGGGATCATTGGTAAATTCATGATCTACCTCCCTACCATGTTGATCCTTACACTGGCAGCTTCTTTGATCGTTGCCTTTATCATCAATCCTGTTTTTGCGGTCAACTTTATGAAACCGGACGGAAGGGAATTTGATGAACCTAAGAAAACCATTTTCAAAAAACCATTGTTCTGGGTATTGATCGCATTTGGTGTGATCCTGAATTTTGCAGGATGGCATGGATTTGGCAATTTCCTTCTGGTGATGGCCGCCATGATGGTATTGAATCGTTTTGTATTACGGGATGCCATACACACTTTCCAGGAAAGAGTATTGCCTGGATTAATGAACCGTTATGAGAAATTATTGCATTGGGTATTGAAAGGTGCAAGACCTGCCAGATTATTATTATGGCTGTTCCTACTGTTCCCGATATCGCTTGTGATGCTGATCATCCGTAACAATCCGAAACCATTCTTCCCAAGTGGCGATCCGAACTTTGTGTATGTATACCTGAAAATGCCGATCGGTACCAAAACCTATGCTACCGATTCGGTAACACGTATACTGGAATCACGTGTGCAGAAAGTACTGGCCAAAGAAAAACCGGGAACCGAAGGTTCGATCGTAGAAAGTGTGATCACCAACGTAGCGGTTAGCGCCAATAACCCAAGGGATAATAACCGTAGTACACAAAGTAACCTGGGAAGGATTCAGGTGTCTTTTGTGGAATATGAAAAAAGGCATGGTAAATCTACCGCTCCTTTGATGAAAGAGATCCGCGACCAGATGTATGGTATACCCGGTGCTACCATTGAAGTAGCACAGGAAGATGGCGGGCCACCAACAGATCCTCCGATCAATATTGAAGTGAGTGGTGATAATTTTGATGAGATAGCGAAAGTGGCTTACGACCTGCAAAACCATCTGGATACCAATCGTATCCCCGGTATTGAAGGTTTGAAAATGGATGTTGACCTGATGAATCCCGAAGTAACGATCAATATCGACCGTGAAAGGGCTTTACGTGAAGGTATCAGCACCGCACAGATCGGTATGGAGATCCGTGCCGCAGTGTTTGGGAAAGAAGCGAGCAAGCTGAAAGATGGTGAAGATGAATATAAGATCCAGGTTCGTTACAACCAGTTACAGCGTAACAATATCAGCGACCTGATGAATATGCGTTTAACCTTCCGCGATATGTCTACCATGGGTATCAAACAGGTGCCTTTGAGTGCAGTGGCTACGGTTGACTACACCAATACATCCGGCGGTATCAAAAGAAAGAATGTAAAACGTACGATCCAGATCCAGTCGAATGTTACCGACCCATCCTTAACCGGACCGGTAAATATTGAGCTGGCGAAAAAGATCGAAGACTTTAAAAACAAAACAAAGATCCCGGCAGATGTTACCATCAAACAAACCGGTGAGGGTGAGCAGCAGGCAGAAACCATGAGCTTCCTCGGAACCTCTCTGTTATCTGCTTTGTTACTGATCTTCCTGATCCTTGTTTTACAGTTCAACAGTTTAAGTAAACCGTTCATTGTATTAACCGAGATCTTCTTCTCTATCATTGGTGTGTTGATCGGTTATGCAGTAACCGGTATGTCAATGGCCACTATCATGGTGGGTGTGGGTATCATTGGCCTGGCGGGTATCGTTATTAAAAACGGTATCCTCTTGATCGAGTTCACTGATGAATTACGTGGAAGAGGATACAAAACAAGGGCCGCAGCTATTGAAGCGGGTAAGATCCGTATCATACCGGTAATGCTTACGGCATTGGCCACTATGTTAGGCCTGTTGCCATTGGCGGTAGGTTTCAATATCAATTTCGTTTCCCTGTTCCAGCATTTTAATCCGCATATTTTCTTTGGCGGTGACAGTGTGGTGTTCTGGGGGCCGTTAAGCTGGACCATTATCTTCGGATTGATCTTCGCATTCTTCTTAACACTGGTAATGGTACCAAGTATGTACCTGATCAGCGAAAGATTAAGAAGGCCAATGAAACAATTCTACGGCACCAAGTTCGTTGCTCTCTTAGGTTTCTTAGGACCGTTCTTCTTCATCACCGTTGGCATTATGTTCCTGGTGAGAAGGATACAGGGTAAAAAGGTATGGCTGGGTAAAATGAAAGATTCACCGGCTATATAAAATATAAGTTGGGTTTGGGTTTAATAATCAAGCCGCTCCATTTCAGGAGCGGCTTTTATTTTTTCAGATACTTTCCCATACCATTCATCCCATATTCATTTTTCAGATACCTAACTCTTCGATATTTTCATACAAAATTTACAAGATGATACAGAATCACGAAATAGACTACCGCATTTTTGGAGAAGAAATGCAGTATGTAGAAGTGGAACTTGATCCCAATGAAACCGCCATCGCAGAACCCGGTGCGTTTATGATGATGGATGATGGCATTGCCATGGAAACCATGTTTGGCGATGGCAGCCAGCAACAGAACAGCGGCGGCTTATTAGGAAAATTATTGAATGCCGGTAAAAGGGTATTGGTGGGTGAAAATTTATTCATGACCGCTTTCACCAATATTGGCCAGGGAAAAAAGCATGTAAGTTTTGCATCGCCTTATCCCGGTAAGATCATTCCGTTAAACCTGCAACAGTTAGGCAACCGTATCATCTGTCAGAAAGATGCTTTTTTATGTGCAGCCAAAGGGGTGAGCGTGGGTATCGAATTTCAACGCAAACTCGGAACGGGTTTATTTGGTGGTGAGGGTTTTATCATGGAAAAACTGGAAGGAGATGGTATGGCTTTTTTACATGCCGGCGGACATGTGTTGAGAAGAGACCTGCAACCCGGAGAATTATTAAAGATCGATACCGGTTGTATCGTAGGTTTTACCGGAACTGTTGATTATGATATCCAGTTTGTAGGCGGTATCAAGAACACCATATTTGGCGGAGAAGGATTATTCTTTGCCACACTGCGCGGGCCGGGCACCGTTTGGATCCAGACTTTGCCCATCAGCCGTTTGGCAGGACGGATCTTACAATATGCTACCACATCCAGAAGAGAAGAAGGCAGTGTATTAGGAGGATTGGGCAATTTGCTGGATGGGGATGGATGGAGATAGGGAATATTGAATATTGAGCAAGGAATCTTGAATGATGAAGCAGGGGAAGTTTTTTAATTACGGATAACCCTGTTTGTAGCTTGAAAAACATTTTTATCTTACAGGTATTCCTTGTTCAATTTCACCTCAACTCCTTATATGAAAAAGACGTTTCTGCTGCAAAGGATCTTTTTACCTGTTTTTTTTATCACCCTCTCAACTGTTCTTAACGCACAAAGCTGGCAGGATACGGTTGCGTTGATCGACAAGGTATTTAGTCGCTATACAGACCAGAACCCGGGGGCGGAACTGGCTATCAGCCGCAATGGGCAGATCATTTATTCTTCCGCAAGGGGTATGGCCGATCTGGAACATAACGCCCCTTTTTCTAAAACAACCAAAACAGAAGCCGGATCGGTATCAAAGCAGTTCACGGCAGCCTGTATCCTTTTACTTGAACAGCAGGGTAAACTTTTACTTTCGGATGATATCCGTAAATATGTTCCCGAAGTACCCAACTATGGCAATACGATCACCATTCGCCACCTGATGAACCATGTAAGTGGTATCAGGGATTGGGGAAGTGTTGCAGAACTGGGTGGCTGGCCAAGGAGTACAAGAGCCTATACCAATAGTGATGCCTTACACATTATCTCTCTTCAGAAATCGCTGAATAATAAACCCGGGGATGAATATATCTACAGTAATTCCGGTTATAACCTGCTCGCAATCATTGTTCAAAGAGTAAGCGGTATAAGTCTTGCCGCGTTTTCAAAAAAATACCTGTTTGAACCTGCAGGCATGATGCATACCGAGTGGAGAGATGATTACCAAAGAGTAGTTCCCAACCGTGCCATGGCGTATAGCAAAAAAGGGGATACCTACTCCACTTTAATGCCCGGTGAAAATGTATATGGAAACGGCGGCTTGCTTACAACGGCAGAAGATCTTTTAGCATGGAATGATTTTTACCTGAACGGAAAATTAGGCGC
>CBHRAM010000328.1:0-4288 GCA_966076165.1 uncultured Chitinophagaceae bacterium | reverse complement strand
CTTACAGGCATCAAACGTTTGGGGCTGCTGGTTGTGCCCAAAGATGAAGCGGCACGGTCACATGCCGATTGGGCCAATGCATCATTCACTATGATGGATGGGGCATTGCCGAAAAATATTCCCAATGACGACGAGCGGTATATCCTTACACCTGCTGTATCTCCCAAACCAAAGATCAATTCTCCATCCATATTCGGGGCCACACCGGGGAACCCATTTTTGTATACGGTTGCAGCAACCGGCGAGGCACCCATCCGGTTCATGGCAATAGGGTTACCTAAAGGATTAACTATAGATGAAAAGACCGGTATCATCAGTGGAAAAATAACGCAGCGTGGCACCTATCCCGTAAAACTTATCGCAAAGAACAAACTGGGTGAAGCAAGTAAAGATCTACGTATTAAAATCGGCGACACCATTTCATTAACACCACCCATCGGCTGGAATGGCTGGAATTCATGGGCAAGAGATATTGACAGGGAAAAAGTGTTGGCTTCTGCCAATGCAATGGTGAATAAGGGCTTGAGCAATCATGGGTGGACCTATATCAATATCGATGATGCCTGGCAGGGACAAAGGGGTGGAAAATATAATGCTATTCAACCGCTTCCGAAATTTCCCGCATTTAAAGAAATGATCGATGAGATCCATGCAAAAGGATTAAAACTTGGGATCTATTCTACACCCTGGATCTCAAGTTATGTAGGAAAAACAGGCGGTTCTTCTGATTTTGAGAATGGTGCTTATCCTGATTCAATTGAAGCGAATAAAAGGGCTTACAGACGGGTGGGAAAATATCGGTTTGAAAAAGAAGATGCTTTACAGATGGCCGAATGGGGAGTGGATTATCTCAAATACGATTGGCGTATCGATCTTAACTCCGCAGAACGTATGTCCGTTGCTTTAAAAAATTCCGGGCGAGATATTCTGTATAGTTTATCCAATTCCGCACCATTTGCACTAGCCAAAGATTGGGCAAGAATCGCCAATGCATGGCGTACCGGGCCGGATATCCGCGATAGTTGGTTAAGCCTCTATATATCTGCCTTTACATTAGATAAATGGGCACCTTATGGTGGCCCCGGCCATTGGAACGATCCGGATATGATGATCCTCGGCAATGTAACAACCGGCTCAAAGCTGCACCCTACAAGGCTTACGCCAGACGAGCAATACAGCCATGTAAGTTTGTTCAGTTTACTGGCAGCCCCCTTATTGATCGGTTGCCCGATTGAACAACTGGATGCATTCACATTGAATCTACTCACCAATGATGAAGTGATCGGTATTGACCAGGATCCTCTGGGTAAACCGGGCAGATTGGTATCAGAAGAAAATGATGGGCAGGTATGGAAAAAAGAACTGGAAGATGGTTCTTATGCCATTGGCTTATTTAACATTAATGGATTTATGAAAACACCACAGTCCTATTTCCGTTGGGGTGATGAACAACCCCGGTCCTATCAATTGGATCTGGCTAAAATCGGCCTGAATGGAAATTGGAAGATCAGGGATGTGTGGAGACAAAAAGATATCGGCAATTTTTCAGGAAAATTCACAACCAGTATCCGTCATCATGGTGTGGTTATGCTCAGGTTATATCCGGTAAAAAAATAAGTATATGCGTTGTTTGAAAAGTATAGCTGTTTATTCAGTGTTGATCACCTTATCTGTAAGTCTTGCCAATGCACAACCCGGGCATACGGTTTGGCTGGATGATCTGCCCATTCAGAGTTACTCAGAAGGAATGCGGCCGGTTTCTGCTAAAACCAATTACAGTCATGATACCATGCGTATGAATGGCACCAGATACTTCAGGGGAGTAGGTGCACAATCACCTTGTGTACTGGCTTTTTTACTGGATAAACATGCCAAACGTTTTAAAGCAGTGGTAGGAATGGATGAACTGGGTAATAAAGAAATTCCGTTGAGTTTTTTTGTGGTAGCCGATGAGAAAGTTTTATTTGAGATCAGGGATATGAAAATGGGTGATGCACCGGTTGCTATAGATGTGGACCTTACCGGTATTGGACGTTTGGGTTTATTGATCACGGATAGAGTAGGAGGGGTTAATAATAAAAAGACCTACGGTAACTGGGCCAATGCACAATTGGAAATGAAAGATGATTTTGTGCCCGCACATATTCCGAATACAGATGAAAAGTATATCCTGACCCCTTCACCGAAACAAAAACCCGCCATTCATTCTCCCAAACTCTTTGGTGCCACACCGGGTAATCCGTTCTTTTATACCATTGCAGCAACCGGTGTAAAACCAATGCGGTTCTCGGCAGAACATTTACCATCGGGCTTAGTGGTGTCACCGCAAACCGGTATCATCACAGGTAAAGTTGATCAGCGTGGTATTTATAAAGTAACCATCAAAGCAAAAAACAAGTTAGGCGAAGCCTCTCAAAAACTGGAGATCAGGATCGGTGATACCATCTCGCTCACGCCACCGATCGGTTGGAATGGCTGGAATGCATGGGAACAAAAAATTGATAAGGAAAAAGTGATTGCTTCCGCCAACGCCATGGTGAGTAAGGGGCTTAAGGATCATGGCTGGTCGTACATTAATATTGACGACTCCTGGCAAGGGATCAGAACCGGCCCCGATACCGCTTTACAACCCAATGCAAAATTTCCGAATATCAAAGGGATGGTGGATTATATTCATTCACTAGGTTTAAAGGCCGGGATCTATTCTACGCCTTATATATCCAGCTATGGTGTGTATGTGGGAGGCTCTTCAAATTATCCTGCGGGAGGAGAAACCCGTGAAGCTTTTTTAAAAGGTCAGAAACCCACCAGAATGGGTATCTACCGATTTGAAAGAAATGATGCTAAACAAATGGCAGATTGGGGTTTTGATTTTTTGAAATACGACTGGCGTATAGATGTTGAATCAACACAACGGATGGCGGACGCTTTGAAAAGATCAGGCAGGGATATCATATTCAGTTTATCCAATAATGCACCTTTTGAAAAAGTAACTGATTGGGCCCGTTTGTCGCATATGTACAGAACAGGGCCGGATATTAAAGACAGCTGGTCAAGCCTGTTCCCTACTGCTTTTTCATTGGATAAATGGTCGCCTTATACTGGGCACGGACATTGGGCCGATCCGGATATGATGATCGTTGGCGACGTGTCTATCGGGCCCGTATTACATCCTACCAGATTAACACCTGATGAACAATACAGTCATATCAGCATTTTCAGTTTACTGGCTGCACCCATGTTGATCGGTTGTCCTATCGAGCGGCTGGATGATTTTACTTTAAATCTATTGACCAATGATGAAGTGATAGAGATCAACCAGGATCCTTTGGGAAAAGCGGCAAGACTGGTATCAGATGCCGATGGTGTTCAGATCTGGCTGAAACCTTTGGAAGATGGTTCTTATGCAGTAGGGCTGTTTAATATTGACGGATATGGCACAACACCCCAATCTTATTTCCGATGGGGAACTGAAAAGCCTCGAAATGTTGAATTTGATTTTGCATCTCTTGGATTAAAAGAAAAATGGAAACTGCGGGATGTATGGAGACAGAAAGACCTGGGTGAATACAATAGATCAATAAAAACAAGTATCCCTCATCATGGGGTTATGATGTTCCGGATGTTTCCGGTAAAATAAAATGATAAAGATGAAAATGAAAACAGGGATGATCCTTTTTGCACTGGTTATTTGCAGTTGCGTATATGCACAACCTCCTCATGGATACCGGGTGCCTGCCATGCCTGATCCTGTTGAACGAAAAGCAGAACTGCAAAGACAATGGGCAGCCATGCAAACAGACCCACCTCAATTGGGTGTCCGTGATTGGTTTCTTTTTTTGCTGGATGCATTGGATGCAAAATTCCTGAAACCCGAACAGGTGGAATGGTTGCTCAAAAAAGTGCAGACAAGAATGATCCATGATCCCAATGCCGGTAAAAGTTATGGCAATATCTTCTGGGGCTGGACAGAAACCGGTAACGATATCGGTGATGGTAATAATGTTGAGTTCTGTATGCAATATGGCATGCCTGTTAAATTATTATTCAATGACAGGCTCTCTGCTGAAGCCCGCAAAACATTGGATGAAATTTTTACCCTCGGGTTAAAAGGTGCCCGCAACCAGGAAGTACGCATATCCTACACCAATATCTTCGTCATGAAGATCTGGAATTTTATTGCCTATGGACAGGTGTATCAACAACCCGCTATTCTGGAAGAAGGCCGTACCTATTTCAATCAATGGCTTAAACATGTGGCCAATTATGGTAACCGGGAATATGACAG
>CBHRAM010000327.1:0-4296 GCA_966076165.1 uncultured Chitinophagaceae bacterium | reverse complement strand
GCTTTTACTTTAAATACCTGCGGGAATTTATAGCCGGAAGCAAATAAAGAACTCAGGTCAGCTGTTTCGAGGTCCATCACTTTTCTGCCATCAGCGGCATATAAGGTAGATTTCGGAACGGTGTTCACACGGGAATAGTTATCAATGAAGAAAGATTTTCCAACATTCATATTCATTGCATGCTCATATTCGCCGGGGTTCAGGAGTTTTAAGCCCGTACCATCGAAGTTCACTTTATAGGCATGGAGATAATAAGGGTCCTCTCCTGCTTCTTTGCCATTGGCAGAGAAATAGAGAATACGTTTGGCATCATCAATCCCCAAAATATTTTCTACGTGGTAAGTGCCTGATGTGATCTGGTTCTTCAGTTTACCATCTGCATCGTAGAGATAGAAATGTGCATAGCCATCACGCTCACTCCATTGGATGAATTCTTTGCCATCATTCACCAATCCCAGTCTTCTGGTTTCGATATAGGTATTGAAACGCTCTTCGATCAGCGGTTTGATAGTGCCGGTTGCCACATCAGCAACGCATACATCTACTTTTTTCAGGTCGCGGCTGGTGCGGGTGAAATAGAATTTATCATTGGTTCCTAACCATTTCAGCGGGCGCCAGTCATCATCTCTCTGGTTGATCTTTCCGGGATCGGCCCATACCGAAATGTTCTGGTCTTTGAATAATGACAAACTCAATTCTTTACCGGTCTGGCTGGCTACATCAAACAGGTACACATGATCGATCGGCGATTCTTTTTCACCGGGCATCCAGTATTTATAGGTTTCCAGGGTTGGGCGGGGATCGCTCAAACTATTGATCACCCAGAGGTCTTTTACTTTACGGTTATCGGTTCTTCCCAATACAAAATGTTTGGAATCGGGCGACCAATAGGCAAACACAGCTTTCTTTTTATTCTTGTTCTTTTCTTTATCTACATTGTTATCACCCGTACCGGAGAGATTGCCTTCTGAAAAATAGCTGTAGTTCTCAATACCATCTGTTGTTAATGCGTGGTCAACAATGGTAGAATCATCTTCATTCTTCAAAGCTTTTTCGTAATTGGCTTTGTCCATCCAGAACAGGTTGTAATTCTTACCAAAGAGGATCACATTACCATCCGGTGAAATAGATGCCCAGGTAGGTTTGCGTTTTGGCTTTTTGAAATCATTCAGTTCGGTGAGTTCGCCGGTTGTAAGGTTGTATTCAAAATAGAAGGTCTTCTTTTCTTTTACGGGAGGCGTTCCTTTCTTGGCAGTTGAATCTTTCTTCTCTACTTCGAGTGTGCTTTTTACTTCAAACTGGATCCAGTTCTCGTCTTTGATAAAACGCATACTGTCGAGGCCCAGGTGTTGTGCTTCAAATGGATCTTTTACAATACGGGTGATCTTGGCGGCGAGGTCGGCATTATCGAATAATACTTTCTTCTCTCCTTTTACCGGATCAACGATATACCATTTTTTGCCTTCTGAGGTTTCATACATATACCAGAAGCGTTCACTTTTTTTGAGCCAGTGTGGGTCAACGCTGGTACTGAAGACCATTTTGTCGAGTTTCTTTGGGGAGAAACGGGCGGCGAGCTGGTAATTGGCTTTGGTAACAGGATTATTTTGCGCGAATGATGCCAGGGCAATACACGAAAATAAAAGGATCAGTTTGAAGATTCTCATGTGAGTATAGTTTTGGGTGCCATGAAAATAAAGCAAACGGGATGAAATAAAGAACCGTTGATAAAAAAACTCTGCGAAATCTCACTGTCCACTGCGGCTCTGCGGTGAAAAAGAGCTCCCATTCACCGCAGAGCCGCAGAGAAGCTGAGGTTTCGCAGAGTTATTAATTGATAATTCCTCCTTACTTTGCAGGAAAGGATTTGCATGTCTAACCATTTTACTACTGATATTGAATTTGCTAAACAAGCCGATGCGGCGGATGAACTGGCGCGGTTTAAACAACAGTTCCATTTTCCGCAGAAGAACGGAAAGGATGTGATCTATTTCTGTGGCAATTCATTGGGGCTGCAGCCTGTTTCGGTGGAGCAAGCTATTCAGACAGAATTAAATACCTGGAAAGAAGAAGCGATCGGTGGTTTTACCAAAGGAAAGAATCCATGGCTGTATTACCAGGAATACCTGAAACCTTCTTTAGCTAAAATCGTGGGCTGCAAGGAAGATGAAGTAACAGTGATGAATACCTTAACGGTGAACCTGCATTTACTGATGCTGAGTTTTTATCGCCCGACAGAAAGCCGTTTTAAAATTATGATGGAAGCCGGGGCCTTCCCTTCTGACCAGTATGCGGTGGAGACATTGGTGCGACATTTTGATTTAGACCCTGCAACAGCCATCATAGAGATCAAGCCAAGGGATGGCGAGAAACTATTGCATACAGAAGATATTGTAGCGGCGATCGAATTGCATGGCGAAAGCCTGGCGATGGTGATGTTTGGGGGAATTAATTATTATACGGGACAGCTATTCGATATGCAACGTATCACCGAGGCGGCACATGATGTGAATGCGATTGCCGGCTTTGATCTTGCCCATGTGGCTGGTAATGTCCCCCTTCACCTGCATGATTGGGGTGTGGATTTTGCTGTATGGTGTAGTTATAAATACCTGAATGGAGGTCCTGGTGCTGTGGGTGGCGTTTATGTGAATGAATATTTTTCATCGGATGTAAGAACACCGCGATTAGGTGGCTGGTGGGGCAATGATGAGAAGACAAGGTTTAAGATGGAAAAAGGATTTATCCCAAAGACCAATGCCGGCGGATGGAATATCAGTACGGCGCAGATACTGAATACGGTTTCTTTAAAAGCTTCACTGGAAATGTTTGATGAAGCGGGAATAGAAAAATTGAGAGCGAAAAGTATCCGCTTAACGGCTTACCTGGAATACCTGTTGCATCAATTACCGAACCTGAAATTTGAGATCATCACACCAATGGATGCGGAGAGCAGGGGTGCGCAGCTTTCTTTATATTTTACAGAACGCGGCAAAGAGATCCATGATAAGATGATCGAGAGCGGCATTATTGTTGATTATCGGGAGCCGGGGGTGATCCGAGTGGCACCGGCGCCCTTGTATTGCAGCTTTGGGGATGTGTATGCGTTTTATGAAATTCTAAGAGATCATTTTTAACCGCGAAGACGGGGGGAACGAGGGTTCGCGAGGGTATTCTTAGCGTAACTTTGCGTCCTGGCGCCTTAGTGGTAAAACCTACTCCATGAGCAAACATCATCATACCTATCTGGCACTAGGCGATTCTTATACCATCGGCGAATCTGTGCCTTTGCATGAAAGCTTTCCTTATCAAACAGTTCAGTTACTGAGAAAAGCAGGCCATCCTTTTCATGCCGCTGAGATCATTGCCAAAACGGGCTGGACCAGTGCTGAACTGGCCGAACACCTGCTGCATACAAAGCTGAATGAATCCTATGATTTTGTAAGCCTGCTCATAGGCGTAAATAATCAATACCGGGATTTATTGATTGAAGATTACAAAACAGATCTTGCTTTTTTGATCCGCAAAGCCATTCATCTCAGCGGAGAAAAACCGGATCATGTAATCCTTCTCTCTGTTCCTGATTGGGGCGTAACACCTTTTGCTGCAAAAAGAGATATTAAGAAGATCAGTGAAGAAATAGATGCCTACAATCAGGTCTGCGAATCTGCGGCCAAACAATTCAAGATACCCTTCATCAATATCACCGAAGAAACCAGGAGAGCCAAAAAAGACCTGAGCTTGTTAGCCGCAGATCATTTACATTATTCGGGAAAGGAACATTTGATCTGGTCCGAAAGAGTAGCCGCTTTGATCAAAGCAAATTTATAGGTCACTCCCGTAATTGACCATCGTTCTTGTAACCACACCATTCCGGGCAAATTCAAGCATGGCATAAGCCGGTTCGAAATCATGAAAGGCCCCGTTCCACCAATCTCCGCTAACGGCACCGTTACAGAAATAATGAATGCCCCTGTACACCACTTCATCCTGTAAATGGATATGTCCGCTTAAACAGCAACGGATATTTTTATACGGTTTGAAAAGATCGGTGATCCGTCTCGAATCCACATGCAGTAAAGCCCGGGAGATCCGCCAGTCGCCATTGGCTTCATTCTTATCAGCAAACACCGCCGAACAAAAAGATACAATAGGAATATGTGATACGATGCAGATATGTGTAGCCGGATCGGTTTGTTTTAATTCATTTTCAAGCCAGGCAAATTGCGGTTCATCCAAACGGGCAATATATCCTCCGTTATTTTCATGGGCACTATCCAAAACCATAAATTTCCA
>CBHRAM010000326.1:0-4312 GCA_966076165.1 uncultured Chitinophagaceae bacterium | reverse complement strand
GGTTGGTAAGTATATGTTTGAAGTTTGTCAAACGGGTCCTTGTATGTTGCGTGGTAGTGATGATATTGTTGCTTATATAGGAGAGAAACTGAGTATTAAACCCGGTGAAACAACAGCTGATGGTTTGTTTACTTTGAAAACCGTGGAGTGTTTAGGTGCCTGTGGGTATGCGCCGATGATGCAGTTAGGTAAACACTATCGTGAGCATTTAACAAAAGAGAAAGTAGATTCCATTATAGACGAGTGCCGGAAAACAGCAGCAGCGAATAACTAAATGGATGCATCATGCAAACCAAACGAGAACTGATTTATAATGACGTTTGTACGGCTTGCATATTTGGGTGTATCATTTATAGATGGAATCATGAATTAAAGAGTTTTTGGAGTTTTCTGTTTGTGTATTTTCTGATCAAGCAGATCATAGCACACAGAGAAAATTATAAGTTGAATAACCGGTTATACTAAATAAAAATGCGCAATCAGTGAATCCGCTGATCCGCTAATTGATACTATGGGTGTAAAATTATTATTAGAAAAAGCACATGTAGAAGGCATCCGCTCTTATGAAGTGTATCGCCGTGAAGGCGGTTACCGTAGTGTGGAGAAGGCAATCAAAACAATGAGCCCGGAAGCCATTGTGGAAGAAGTGAAGAAAAGCGGTTTGCGTGGCCGTGGAGGTGCCGGTTTTCCTGCGGGAATGAAATGGAGCTTTATTGCCAAACCCGAAGGCGTTCCCCGCCACCTGGTTTGTAATGCAGATGAGAGTGAGCCGGGTACTTTTAAAGACAGGTACCTGATGGAATTTATTCCACACTTACTCATCGAAGGCCTGATCGTTTCTTCTTTTGCATTGGGAAGCAACAATACTTATATCTATATCCGTGGCGAATATGCATGGATCGTTGATATCCTGGAACAGGCGATCGGCGAAGCCAAAGCCAATGGTTTTTTAGGAAAGAATATTTTAGGCAGTGGTTTTGATTGTGAGATCCATGTACAACGTGGAGCAGGGGCTTATATCTGTGGTGAGGAAACTGCCTTGATCGAATCACTCGAGGGCAAACGTGGTAACCCGCGTATCAAACCTCCCTTCCCTGCTATTCAGGGTGTATGGCAAAGGCCAACGGTGGTAAACAATGTAGAAACCTTAGCAGCCGTTGTTCCCATCATCAATATGGGTGGTGAAGAATATGCGAAGATCGGTGTGGGTAAATCTACCGGAACCAAATTGATGTCGGCTTGTGGTAATATCAACAAACCCGGTGTGTACGAAATTGATATGACCATCTCTGTAGAGGAATTTATTTACAGCGATGAATATTGCGGCGGTATTGCAAACGGTAAACGTTTAAAAGCCTGTATCCCCGGCGGATCTTCTGTTCCCATCCTGCCAGCCAACCTGTTACTAAAAACAGCGAAGGGAGAAACCCGTTACATGAACTACGAAAGTTTAAGTGACGGTGGTTTTGCAACAGGCTCTATGATGGGTTCAGGTGGGTTTATTGTATTGGACGAAGACCAGTGCGTAGTTAAGAACACCTACACATTCGCACGTTTCTATCGCCATGAAAGCTGCGGACAATGTTCGCCCTGCCGCGAAGGAACCGGCTGGATGGAAAAATTATTATACCGTTTGGAAAAAGGACAAGGCAAATCAAGCGATATCGATCTGCTTTGGGATATACAGAGAAAGATAGAAGGAAACACGATCTGCCCGCTGGGTGATGCCGCCGCATGGCCGGTAGCTGCAGCCATCAGGCATTTCAGGGATGAGTTTGAGTGGCATGTAACCCATGCTGCAGAAGCACAGACAAGGAATTTTGGATTGGCGCATTATGCGGACCCGATACATGTTCCAGCCACTGTGTAAAAAAATGTAAGCAAAGGCGCGAAGGCGCAATTTGTTGCAGCATGAAAAAATGTTTTTAAGGAATGGCAACTGCGCCTTTGCGCCTTTGCGAGAAATAAAAAGATATGTCGGAGCAACCCTTATTTAAAGTAACCATCGACAACATCACTATCGAAGTGCCGGCAGGAACAACCATCCTGAATGCGGCACGTAAGATCGGTGGCGATGTGGCACCGCCTGCTATGTGCTATTACAGCAAGCTGCAGGGCAGCGGCGGTAAATGCCGTACCTGTCTGGTAGAAGTGAGCAAAGGTTCTGAAAAAGATCCCCGCCCAATGCCTAAACTGGTAGCTTCCTGCCGCACCACGGTGATGGATGGAATGGAAGTAAAAAATATCACAAGCCCTAAGGTACTCGATGCACGCGCCGGTGTGGTTGAATTCTTATTACTGAACCATCCCTTGGATTGCCCTATCTGCGACCAGGCAGGCGAATGTCACCTGCAGGATCTTAGCTACGAACATGGCAAAGAAGGTACCCGCTACGAATTCCAGCGCCGCACATTTAAGAAACATGATATCGGCCCTTATATTCAGTTACACATGACACGTTGCATTCTTTGCTACCGTTGTGTATTTGTAGCTGATCAGCTGACCGCGAAAAGGGAACATGGTATTTTAGACAGGGGTGATCATTCTGAGATCGCTACCCTGATCGAAAAAAGTTTAGAAAGCGATTTTATCGGAAATGTAATTGATGTTTGTCCGGTAGGCGCTTTAACTGATAAAACCTTCCGTTTCAAAAACCGGGTATGGTTCCTGAAACCGATGGATGCACACCGCGATTGTCCTACCTGCAGCGGAAAAGTTACTTTGTGGAACCGCGGTGATGAAGTGTTCCGTGTTACAGCCAGAAAAGATGAGTGGGGCGAAGTGGAAAATACAGAAGATGGCAAACCGGCATGGATCTGTAATACCTGTCGATTTGAAAAGAAGCATACAAGCGATTGGGTAATTGAAGGGCCAAGACTGATCAGCAGACAATCGGTGATCTCACAGGGTCATTATGCAGGTAGTATCGGTATGCATAAACCCAATGAAACCTTCTCTGCCGTTCATGGCGGAAGGCAACCGAAATTATTAATGGATATTCATTCGGCAAGTGAAGTGAATAAACCCAATATCGAACTGAGTTTGATCAACGGGCCGGCACACTCAACCGATTTTAATTCGAAGAAAGATTAATTGAAAGATATATCATGACACTACTGTCTATTGACTGGATATTACTGATCGAAAAACTGATACTCATCGCGATCATTGTGTTTGCGAGTCTGGGTATTGCTTTGTATACCACTTTCGCAGAACGTAAAGTGGCAGCGGTATTGCAGGACAGGCCCGGCCCTAACCGTGCAGGCCCCTTTGGTTTGTTTCAGCCTTTTGCGGATGGTTTGAAACTGATCATGAAAGAAGAGATCATTCCGAATACTTCCAATAGGGCGCTCTTTATATTGGGCCCGGGATTGGCCATGACAGCAGCTTTGATGACCTGTGCAGTGATTCCATGGAGCAGTCATGTTGAATTGTTCGACAGAACGATCGACCTGCAGATTGCAGATATCAATATCGGGATCCTATATGTGTTCGGCGTGGTGAGTTTAGGTGTATATGGTATCATGATCGGTGGTTGGGCATCCAACAATAAATTCTCATTGATGGCAGCTTTGCGCGGTGCCTCACAGGCCATCAGTTATGAACTGGCAATGGGATTGGCATTGATCGCCGTGTTGATGTTATCGGGTTCTTTGAGTTTAAAGACCATTGTTGACCAGCAGATGGAACATGGCCGTTTATGGAATGTTGCTTATCAGCCATTAGGCTTTTTAATATTCTTTATCTGTGCCATGGCAGAATGTAACCGTACACCTTTCGATCTGCCGGAAGCAGAAAACGAATTGAACTTTGGATACCACCAGGAATACTCTTCAATGAAACTGGGTTTTTACCTGTTCTCTGAGTATATCAACATGATCATGAGCAGTGCGGTAATGGCTTCTCTGTATTTTGGCGGATTTGATATTCCGTTCCTGGATGAAAGCTCGCTGGCCCCGAACCTGGCAGCGATACTGGGGGTACTGGCTTTATTAACCAAGATCGTCATATTTATTTTCGTATTCATGTGGATCCGCTGGACCGTACCGCGTTTCCGTTACGACCAGTTGATGAATATCGGTTGGAAGAAATTGATACCATTGGCCTTGATCAATATGTTGATCACAGGGGCAGTGATATTGTGGTTGCAGAAATAAGTGATTAACGGATTAAACCCGCTAGTTCGCAAATCTGCGAAGCAGCGAGATAAAGTTGGCATCAACAAAGTATAAAAATATTTTTGCCGCCAAAGCATACACCGAAGCGGCATAAACAGAAAATAACATGCAAGCATTAACCAACAGAGCGAAAG
>CBHRAM010000325.1:0-4358 GCA_966076165.1 uncultured Chitinophagaceae bacterium | reverse complement strand
CTTTGCTTTGCTTTTAAGGCAGCTTCTGTTAAAGCAGCAGCTTTATCGCTCAGGGCAGGGGTGATACCGGTTGTGTGGAACCAGCTGGCACCTTCAAATATTTTATCAAAATCAAATTCGCTGATCTCCATTTCTGCTACAGAAGCTCCGGCACGGTCGTAGATCACCTGTGAAGCACGCATAGAAGCACCGGTTTCCAGGAAATAGATCCCTAAACGTTTACCACCGCGGGCAATGAACTGGGTATCTACCCCGTAACGGCGGATATGGTTAATGGCTGCCTGGCCGAGTGCATTATCCGGTACCTTGGTCACAAAAGTGCCGTTCAACCCGTAATTAGACAGGGCTACAGCCACATTGGCCTCACCACCGCCATAGGTTACATCAAAACTGTCGCTTTGTACAAATCTTTCAAAACCGGGAGTAGAGAGGCGCATCATGATCTCTCCGAGGGTAACAACTTTTTTAGGCATGATCAATCGAATTTTTTTAAATAAAAGAGATGGTTACGAAAATATATTAATTATCTTGAAGCCCGCTGCGAAGTTGGGCAATAATCAGGGGAGGGAAAAGAAATCAGCGCTATTTTATCCAATAAAAATACGCAAACGATTGCGTAATAAAATAGAGCCATTTTAGCCTTTTCAGATAACATTGCTAGACGAAAAAAAGCCATATGGAAAAGAAAGACATCATTCTCGATTTGATCCCTAAACAGGGCATCCTCCCTCTCTATTTTTATAAAGACACCACGGTTAGTATCGAAGTCCTGAAAGCCTTATACGCTGCGGGTATCCGTGCCGTTGAATATACCAACCGGGGTGAAGCTGCTTTGCAGAATTTTAAAGAAATGCGCAAAGTGTGCGACAGCGAACTCAAAGGTATGTACCTCGGTATCGGCACCATCAAAAACGGCGAAATGGCCCAGACATTTATCGATGCCGGTACAGATTATATCATTTGTCCGGGTTTGGTTGACTCAGTAGCCGCCGTTGCCGATAAAAACAAGATGCTTTGGGTACCGGGTTGCATGACGCCCTCTGAGATCATCAAAGCAGAAACCCTGGGTGCTAAAATGATCAAATTATTTCCGGGTAATATCCTCGGTCCCGGTTTTCTGTCTGCCATTAAAGAGATCTTCCCCGGTTTATTATTTATGCCAACCGGTGGTGTGGAACTGGATAAAGACAATATTGCCGGATGGTATAAAGCCGGTGTATGTGCTGTAGGAATGGGTAGCAAACTGATCACCAAACAATTATTGGAAGCTAAAGACTATACACAGATCACCGCTGCTACCAAAGAGGTATTGGCCATTATCCAGTCAATCAAATCATAACTATGACACTCACAGCTGCAAATGAAAAAATGAGTAAATACCGCTGGACGATCTGCGGGTTGATCTTCTTTGCTACCACCATCAACTATATAGACCGTAGTGTTATCAGCTTTTTGAAATCGACCTTTCATGATCAATTAGGATGGACTGATAGTGAATATACAGATGTAGAGATCACGTTTAAAGTGTTCTATGCGATCGGCTTGTTGAGTGCCGGTGGATTGATTGACAAGATGGGAACTAAATGGGGGTATGGCCTCTCAACGCTATTATGGAGTATAGCCGGTGTGGCAACTGCTTTTGTGAACACGGTACTGGGTTTTCAGATTGTTCGTGGTGCATTAGGACTGGCCGAAGCCGGTAACTTCCCATCAGCTATCAAAACGGTGGCAGAATGGTTCCCTAAAAAAGAAAGGGCATTGGCTACCGGGATCTTTAATTCGGGTACCAATATCGGAGCCATCATCACTCCCTTATCCGTTCCCTTTATTGTGGCCAACTGGGGTTGGCAATGGGCGTTTATCCTTACCGGGTTATTAGGCTTTGTATGGCTGATCTTTTGGTTTTTGTTATATGAAATTCCAAGAAAGCATAAAAAAGTTTCTGAAGCCGAACTGGCTTTTATTGAAAGCGATATGGAAGACCAGAAAGGAAGCGTGGGAGATGATACCCAGCCCAAACTTTCCTGGGTTAAATTGTTAGGATTCAAACAGACCTGGGCATTTGCCATAGGTAAATTATTAACCGACCCCATCTGGTGGTTCTATCTGTTCTGGTTGCCCGATTTCTTTGAAAGCATGTACAATATGAAGATTACGGCTGCCAGCTGGCCTGTGGCAACAGTATATCTATTGTCAACAATCGGTAGTGTGGCAGGAGGATGGCTGCCCATGTATTTCATCAATAAAAAAGGATGGGCAGTTCTCAAGGCACGCAGGGTATCTATGTTGATCTATGCATTTTGTGTACTCCCTATTTTAGGGGCATTGGTATTGGGCGAGATCAATGTATGGCTGGCTGTATTGGTAATCGGAATTGCTGCTGCTGCACACCAGGCATGGAGTGCCAATATTTTTACAACCGTAAGTGATATGTTCCCCAAAAAATCAACAGCTTCCGTTACAGGTATTGGCGGAATGTTTGGTTCGGTGGGAGGTATTTTCCTTTCCTTGTTTGTTCAGAAAAATATGTTTGTGCATTACCGTGCAGAAGGACATATTGAAACAGCCTACTATATCATGTTCATCGTTTGTGCCTCAGCGTATTTATTTGCATGGATCATTATGCAATTGCTGATCGGCAAGAAAAAAGTGGTTGTAGCAGGATAGATAAGGATAGCTGTTAAACAAGGAATGTTGAATTTTAAAGTGATTTCTGTCACGACTGATTCAATATTCCTTGTTTCATTTTATATTATCAGAACAGAGTAAATAATTTTTTATGCGATTGCAATCTATACGACTGATTATCCTGTTGGCAATGGCCCTGCCTTTTATGTTGGCTGCTCAGTCAAGAAATAATATTCAGGTAAAGCAGGATGCCACTAAACAAAAAGTGAGCATAACCATTGCCGGCAAGCCTTTCACGGAATTTATTTTTACAGATACGATGGAGAAACCTTTTCTCTATCCTATCTATGCACCCAACGGACAAACCATTACCCGTGGCTTTCCCTGGAACCCACAACCCAATGATCCCGTTGATCACCCACACCATATTGGCCTGTGGTTCAATTATGAGAATGTGAACGGATTGGATTTCTGGAACAATTCATTTGCGATCGCGGCAGACAAGAAAAATAAATATGGATGGATCAGAACCGATAAGATCCTTGCAACCGAAAGCGGCAAACAGGGTAAACTCGTGTATACCGCCAACTGGACCGATCAGCAAAAGAACGACCTGCTGAAAGAAAAGACCACTTTCGTTTTCAGCACTACGGCTAATGGCACAAGGATCATCGACAGGATCACAGAACTCACGGCCGTGCAGGATGTTTCTTTTCCGGATGCCAAAGATGGGATGCTGGGTTTACGCGTGGCGCATGAACTGGAGCTGCCTGTAAAACAAACCAAAGAATACAAGGATGCCAATGGTATTGTAACCAAAGTGAGCGCTACCAAAGATTCTTCAGTAACCGGCAACTACCTTACATCAGAAGGCAAGGAAGGCGATGCTGCCTGGGGTACACGTGCCAACTGGTGTATGATGTATGGGAAAAAAGGAGGGGATACCATCAGTATAGCTATCGTTGACCATCCGAAAAACCCCGGCTATCCTACTTACTGGCATGCACGCAATTATGGGCTGTTTGCTGTAAACCCGCTCGGACAAAAAGTTTTTTCGAACGATAAGATCGTTATGAACTATAAATTGACCAGGGGGCAATCAGCTACTTTCCGTTACCGTATCATCATTGCATCCGGAAAAGAAAGGCTGGCATTGGCAGCTTTGGATCCTTTGGTAATTGATTTTTCTGAACATTGAGAAGGAAGAATTGCACGCAGAGGCGCAAAGGCGCAGTTTAAACTGAATAAACTGCGCCTTTGCGCCATCGCGTGAAAAATATTCTACTTTTGCCGCATAGAAATTTTATGCAACACAGCTTCTCCTATCATAAAAAGAAAGTCATACAGGCCCTGCGTTACCATTTTGTACAACGCAACGAGATCCGGATACTGATTGTATTGGTGAATGTATTCGCCATTGTATCCGCAATATTATTCTACACCAAAAAGATACGCCCCGAACCTTTTTTACTCGGCTCTTTTATCTGGCTGATGCTGATGGCTACATTCTGGTATTTCCTGCCCAACAGTATTTATAAGAAAGCAGCCACTTTCCAGGATTCATTCATTATTGATTTCAAGGAAGATGAGATCCGGCTGGAAAATGAACGTGGCTACATGAACTGGCCCTGGAAAACCTTTACCCGCTTCTTCGAAAGCCCGCATTTCTTCCACCTCTATTTCGACAGCAAATCCTTCTTCCTCGTTCCCAAAGACGGGATGAGCGATGA
>CBHRAM010000324.1:0-4401 GCA_966076165.1 uncultured Chitinophagaceae bacterium | reverse complement strand
TGGTAAACATGCCCTTAAGCATTAGTAAGTAGGTTCCTACGTGTGTGAAAAATGACATAGATTCAATTAGAAATTAAAAATTAAGAATTAAAAATTAAGACCAGTAATTATTAATTACTAATTTTTAATTTTTAATTACAAGCACAACTACTTCTTACGTTTTTTAAGCCTCTTCCACCAGGTACTCTTCTGCACCACTTCATCTGTATTGATCCGGCATTTCAACTGTGCATCTACCACTGCTACCAATGCCATATTGATGATACTTCGTACCGTACTTCCCAATTGTAAAACGTGTACCGGTTTTTTCAATCCCAACAGTATCGGACCGATTGCGTCGGCACCACCTACTTCTTTTAAGAGATTGTAAGTTACGTTACCTGCTGTTAAGTTAGGGAACATCAGCACGTTCACATCCTGGTCCACCAGTTCACTAAATGGATAATTGTCTTTCAGGATCTCTTTATTGAAAGCCATACTACCCTGCATCTCACCATCCACGATCAAGGATGGATTTCTTTGTTTCAATATTCGCGTGGCTTCTGCAACCAGTTTTGCCTCCGGTGAATCGCTGCTGCCGAAATTACTGTAACTCAGCATGGCGATCCTTGGTGTGAGGTTAAAATTGCGCACTTCCTTGGCCACCATCATGGTAATATCTGCCAGTTCTTCTGCAGTAGGGTTGAAATTTACGGTTGTATCCGCCAGGAATAAAGGCCCCTGTTTGGTCAGCAGAAGATACATACCGGCGATCTTCTTCACGCCTTCTTCCGTTCCGATGATCTGTAAGGCGGGACGGATCGCTTCAGCATAATTTTTTGTAAGGCCGGATAACATCGCATCCGCATCACCTGTCTCCACCATCATACAACCGAAATGGTTCCGGTCTTTCATGATCTTCAGGCTCTCATATTTATTGATGCCACGGCGATGTCTTTTCTTAAAGAAGATCTCACTGTAAAACTCCCGCTTCTCTTCCATCTCATCACTTCGTGGATCAATAATGGGAATATCTGCGAGGTCAATATTATTGGCTTCGGCAATGCGGTTGATCTTGATCGGATCACCCAACAGGATAGGATAAGCAATCCCATCATCATAACAGATGCTGGCCGCTTTTAAGATCTTCTGGTTATCGGCTTCTGCAAACACCAATCGTTTCGGATCCCTGCGGGCTTTATTACCGATCACACGGATCAATTGATTATCCAGGCCCAAACGTTTGTTCAGTTCCAGTGTATACGCATCCCAGTTCGCGATCGTCTTTTGCGCCACGCCGCTTTCTACAGCAGCTTTGGCAACGGCAGGAGCTACGGTTGACAATAATCTTGGATCCAGGGGTTTCGGAATAATATAATCCGGGCCAAACGACATATTGTTCTGGTTATACGCCATGTTCACAATATCCGGCACGGGCGATTTGGCCAGATCTGCCAAAGCCTTTACTGCTGCGAGTTTCATCGCTTCATTGATCTGTTTCGCACGTACATCCAAAGCACCGCGGAAGATATAGGGAAAGCCCAATACATTATTTACCTGGTTAGGATAATCCGATCTGCCCGTTGCCATAATAATATCCTTACGCACAGCTGTGGCATCATCATACGTGATCTCAGGATCTGGATTTGCCATCGCAAAAACGATCGGATTCTTAGCCATACTCTTCACCATATCCTGTGTAATCACATTACCCACACTCAACCCTAAGAATACATCCGCATTCTTCATGGCTTTATCCAGCGTCCAATCACTTTTCTTCACAGCAAACTTTTCTCTGATAGGGCCAAGGTCCGTTCTTCCCTCATGCAACACACCATCTTTATCAAACAAAATAAAGTTCTCATACTTAGCACCCAATGCCACATACAACTGTATACAGGCCATCGCTGCCGCACCTGCCCCATTGATCACAAAATTGACTTTCTCTATTTTTTTCTTCTGCAATTCCAATGCATTCAATAATGCCGCACTGCTGATGATGGCGGTTCCGTGCTGGTCATCATGCATCACAGGAATATTCATCTGCTTACGCAATTCCTGTTCTATATAAAAACATTCAGGTGCCTTAATATCTTCGAGATTGATCCCGCCAAAAGTGGGTTCCAGTGATTTTACGATCTGAACAAATTTCTCCGGATCCTTTTCATTGATCTCAATATCAAACACGTCTATATCCGCAAAGATCTTGAAGAGTACACCCTTACCTTCCATCACGGGTTTGCTGGCTTCGGGACCAATATCACCCAAACCCAAAACAGCCGTACCATTGCTGATCACGGCAACCAGGTTTCCTTTTGCGGTGTATTTATAAACATCTTCCGGATTGGCGGCTATTTCTTTACAGGGTTCGGCTACTCCCGGACTATACGCCAGCGAAAGGTCTCTTTGTGTCTTCGCCTCTTTGGTAGGAACTACTTCAATTTTACCGGGACGGCCGCTGGAATGGTATTCCAATGCCTGTTCTCTGCGCAGATCAGTATGTTTAGACATAGATTCTTTTTAGGGTACCGGCAACATAACCAGGGTCGACTTTGGTTGTGTCACTCACTTCAACGTCCTGTTCGTTATTGAACGATCAGTTAAGTGGCTGCAAAAATACAATTTATTGAAATGCTGGCAGAATGGCAATTTAGGGATCTTCTAAGGTCGCAATTTGCGTCCTTAAAGAAAAAAACTGCGCCTTTGCGCCTTTGCGTGAAAATTTGCTCGCAAAGGCGCAAAGGCGCAGTTGAGTTATACAGTTGCAGAAGCACCCAGCCAGGCCATCATGCCCATACCGGTTTCAATGGCGCGTTCATCAATATTAAATTGTGGCGTATGTACATTATGAATGATCCCTTTCTCCTTATTGCGAACACCGAGGCGGTAAAAGCATCCCGGGATCACCTGGGTATAATACCCAAAATCTTCTGCACCCATCCGCATTTCGGTTTCGGATACATTTTCTTTACCCATATAAGCATTCGCTAATTGCCAACCGGTTTCCGTTAAAACAGGATCGTTGTCAACCGTCGGATATCCAATATCAATATGCAGGTCTATTTCTGCACCGGTGGCTTCGGCAATTCCTTTTGCCTGGTTGCGGATCAGCTCATGTGCTTTGCTTCTCCATGTTTCATCCATAGCCCGGAAAGTGCCCATGAGTTTTACTTCGCTGGGAATGACGTTGGTGGTATGCCCACCCTGTATAGAACAGATGGATAATACAGAGGGTGAAGTAGGATTATTATTTCTGGAGATCACCTGCTGCAAACTCACGATCAACTGGGATGCTACTAAAATAGTATCTGCGGTTAAATGCGGCGCTGCCGCATGTCCGCCCTTACTCCTGATCGTAATATATAATTCATCCGCACTGGCCATCACCCGCCCTTTTCTGAAACTCAGCTTACCCAGATCCAATCCGGGATGCACATGCAAACCAAAAATGCCCTGCGGTCTCGGATTTTCCAATACACCTTCTTTGATCATATAACTGGCACCACCGGGGTTTCTTTCTTCACCGGGTTGAAAAACCAGTTTCACCGTTCCTTCCCAGTCTCCTTTTAATTCGTTTAAGATTTTAGCAGCGCCTAACAAGATCGTTGTATGTACATCATGGCCACAGGCATGCATCACACCGGGATTCTTCGATTTGTAATTCACTTCATTTTCTTCCTGTATCGGCAAAGCATCCATATCGGCACGCAATGCGATCACGCGGCTGTCGGGGTTCTTTCCTTTGATGATACCTACAATACCGGTAGTAGCCATTACTTCAAAAGCAATTCCAAAAGATGCCAGTTTGGATTGTACAAATTTGCTGGTCTCAAATTCTTTATAACTCAGTTCGGGATTGGCATGCAGGTGGTGACGGACTTCAATGAATTCATCCGCATACTGTTTGGCCAGCCCTTTTATCTTTTGATCTAACATGTTTATTGTGTTATGATTTCATCCTCTTCTTTAGGTGTGTATTCTATTCCATCATCAACAATATATACACCATTGGGATAAAGTTTGTTTAATTGTGCCTTTAGTTTTTCTGCATCTTCTTTCTTCAGAAAATTACCGATCCGCACTTTAAAACTCGGTGACTGAAATACCACATAGGTTTTCTGATCAGGAAATTGTGAGATCAGGTTAGCCCTTACCTTAAATGCATCATCTCTGCGGGTAGTGCTGATCACCTGGATCCGGAATCCTTTGTACAAACCATTCGGTGTCATCATAGCCAGACGTTTGTTCATCGCAACCTGTTTGGCCGTCAGCTGATCTAACCGGGCATCTTTTTTTACCAGCACAGAATCATTGGCAGATGCAAAACCGGCAACCGCAATGCCCATAGCCAATAAATATATTTTTACCCGGAATAACATGGAAGTATTTTCAGTAAGTTAATCAATTGATAGCAAAACTAAG
>CBHRAM010000323.1:0-4407 GCA_966076165.1 uncultured Chitinophagaceae bacterium | reverse complement strand
TAATTAGTAGTTAGTAATTATCATTTGCGGGGAAATAATTACATGATAGTAGTCATACGACCCACCGGGGTGGAACAAAGAAGTCCACAGATCCGCAGTATCCTGCTATGTTGTTGGTCATAAGACCAACAACGGCGAAACGGATAAAAAAACGCGGAAAATGGAACTTTTCCATCCTCCGCGTTCAATTACTAACTACTAATTATTAATTACTAATTAAAACTTAGTGTTTCACCGCTTCCAGCGCATTCCTGTCATGCTTATACCTGAACACCAGCGGGAAGATGATACCCAATACCAATGCATAACCGGCAAAACTCAGCCAGATATTATGCCAGTTCTTTTCGCCGGTGGGAGAGGTAAAGTAGTCAACCACGAGTCCGCTGATGGTTCCGCCAAGATAAGCACCGATCCCATTGGTCATGAGCATGAACAGGCCCTGTGCACTGGCCCTGATCTTGATATCGGCTTCTTTTTCAACAAACAGGGAGCCCGAGATATTGAAGAAATCGAATGCCATACCGTAAATGATCATGGAAAGCACCAGCAGGTATAAACCCGGGCCCGGATTGCCATACGCGAACAGGCCAAAACGGAATACCCAGGCAAAAATGCTCATCAGCATCACATTCTTGATCCCAAAGCGTTTTAAGAAGAAGGGGATGGTAAGGATGAACAGTGTTTCCGAGATCTGCGACATAGATATCAGCAGGTTCGGGTGCTGCACCCCAAATGAATCCGGATACAGGTTCTTGAAATCATCCAGAAACGGCGATCCGAATGCATTGGTGATCTGCAAAGAAGCCCCGAGCAGCATGGCAAACAGGAAGAAAATGATCATCTTCTTTCTTTTGAAAAGTACAAATGCGTCCAATCCTAATGCAGAGATAAAACTCCTTGTGCCTTCAATTTTTACACGGGTACAGGCGGGCATGGTGAATGCATATAAACCCAGCAACAAACCGGATCCGGCACTTACATATAATTGCATGGGACTTTTGGTCCAGCCCAGAAAATCAACCATCCACATCGCCACAATAAAACCGATGGTTCCCCATACACGGATAGGCGGGAAATCTTTGACGATATCAAAACCTTTCTTTTCAAGGATAATATAGGAAACAGTATTGTTCAGGGCAATGGTTGGCATGAATGCCATGGAGTTGAGCAGCATGATGAGGTAGAACGTACGGTAATCTGTAACCGTAGACGCCCAGATCAATAAGATCGCACCGATGATATGTAAGCTCCCCAATACTTTTTCCGCATTCACCCATCGATCGGCAACGATCCCCATCAATGCGGGCATAAACAGCGATGCTATCCCCATCGTAGCATATACAGCACCCACTTCACCACCTGTAAAATGCAGGGTTACGATCATGTAACCACCCAAAGAGATCAACCAGGATCCCCAGACAAAGAATTCCAGAAAGTTCATCAACAACAGGCGGGTCTTAATGCTCATAGCGAGGGGTTTGGGTTTGTAAAAACGATTTGGGAAGATAATGAAAAAATAATATCCAACAGGCCGTCTTTGCGGGGAACGACGCAATCTGAGATGTGAAATTCAGTGTGTTCGAATGGGTAGTGAAATAATCTGGTCTTTCTTTATAATGCAATCCCTCTATTTGAACAATCCTCAGGCTGCTTCGTTCCTCGCAGTGACGACGGGTAAAGGGGGCACAAAAAAAAGAGCCTGTTCTCACAAGCTCTTCTTAAATCATTTGCACACACTATTAAATATGCGCCTGGATCTTTTTGTCCAATACCGATTTAGGTACGGCACCAATTTGTTTATCTACGATCTGTCCGCCTTTGATGAAGAGGATAGCTGGGATTGAAGTAATGCCATAGTTCACACTCAGGTTCGGATTATGGTCAACATTTACTTTGCCCACATTCACCTTACCATCGTATTGAACAGCCAGTTCTTCAATAACCGGCCCGATTGCGCGGCAAGGGCCACACCATTCTGCCCAAAAATCAACCAGTGTCAGTTTATCGCTGTCCAGCACTTTGGTCTGGAAGTTTGCGTCTGTCAGTTCTAAAGCCATTTTTTCTAAAATTTAAATTGTTATAATTTTTTCTTTGATTGTTACAGGAAGATGTCAAATATAAATCCAAAGCATGGTTTATGCTGATTTGACTTTTCCACCACTGTGATTAATGACGTTGCAACAGGGGTAACCTGACAAAGGGGCGGAAATTGGCAGAAAACGGGTAATTGTCAACAAAAAGTCATAAACTGATCTTGCAGCCTTACTCAGTTGCAGGATAGCTGAATTACCGCTATCTTTCTAATGTAAACTTTACTAATATGAACCGCAAACAATTCCTGTCAGCCTCTGCAATCCTCTCAGCCTCAGCTATTTTGCCCAACCAGTCGGTTGTGGCGCAGAACTATGCCTCCAATGGCCTTGATAAATTGACAGATGCCAAAGGTGATTTTTTACACCTGCCGCTTCCTTATAACAAGAATTTTCTGGAGCCTTATATGGACGAAGAAACCGTTTACCTCCACCATACCTTTCATCATGGGGGAGCAGTAAAAGGTGCTAATAAAGATCTGCAGATGATCCGGAAGGCCATGGATGAGAATAACCTGGAAACCGTGGACTACTGGACAAAAAAACTCAGTTATCATTTTTCTTCTCATGTGTTGCATACGATCTTCTGGACAAATCTCACCAACAAGAAAAATGAACCTACCGGTGATCTTTTAAAAAGAATTGAAAAAGATTTTGGCAGTTATGATAAGTTGAAAGCCTATCTCTCTAAAACATCAAAAGATGTGGATGGTAATGGATGGGGAATTCTGGGCTATCAACCTTACTCAGACAAGCTGGTGATCCTGCAATGCGAGAACCACGAAAAACTTACGCAGTGGGGTGTGATCCCTTTATTGGTGATTGATGTATGGGAACATTCTTATTACCTGAAATACAAAAATAAGCGGAGTGATTTCGTGGATGCGATGCTGAATATTATTAACTGGGATAATGTGGCAGATAGGTTGAATGTGGCGACCAAATTAGTTTAATACGTCATTGCGAGGAGGAACGACGAAGCAAACTGTGGATTGAATTAATAGGATGATGCCTTTTAAAATCACGATTTGCAGTAACCCTATACAAAAGGATTCTCACTATAGATCGAAGCTCAGATTGCTTCCTCCTTCGCTATCGCTGCGGCGGACGTGGTCGTCGTTCCTCCTCGCAAAGACGGTTACCCCACCAACCCCACATGCACATCCACATCCGGGTTGTCCATCAGAAAATCTGCCATCTCTTCGTTCATCTGGAAACCTTTTTCAAAAGAAACCAGGCTTACTTTCAGGTTCTCTTTGGGCTCATAGATATTGAAGCGTAAGGATGATTTGCCGGGGAAGTTGCGGACGTTCTTATCTACAAAATTGACAAAATCCGGTGTAACAGAAGCGGGGTGTACATTGATCTCGATACTGCGGGTGAGGTTTTGTTTTACCGTTTCGAGTAATGACATCACATTGATCTTGAAATCAAATTCGTTCGGGCGGTTATATCTTGGACGGAAGAAACCATTGAGTAAGATATTGGTTCCTTTTTCGAGATAGTTCTGGAACTTGATATAATCTTCGCTCCATAAAAGGAATTCGGTCTTGCCGGTAAAATCTTCGATCACAAAAGAACCGAAATTCTTTCCGGTCTTGGTCACGCGGTGCTGAACATCAATCACAAGGCCGGCTACACGCAAACCCTTTCCTGGATTGGGCTGCAGGTGCAGGGTATCCTTGATCTCATTAAAATCATTGATCTTAGTGATACCGTAATATTTCAATTCAAATTTGAAATGGTCCAGCGGATGGCCACTCATGAACATACCCGTTACATCTTTTTCATGATCGAGTAATTCCGTTAAGGTCCATGGTTCGCAGTTAGGGATTTTGGGCATCTGTACCTGCATGGCTGAAGTAAGATCGCCAAACAAAGTATTGGCAGAGCTCATGCTGGCAGTCTGGTTGGCCTGCCCGTAGTTGATGATGCGTTCCAATCCATTCATTCTTTCCCCATCGGGCACATAAAAATATTGTGCACGGTGGTAAGCCGTAAAGCAATCAAAAGCACCGGAGTAGGCAAGGCTCTCCATCGATTTCTTGTTCACACTTTTCTGTAATACACGTTTGATAAAATCAAACATATCGGTATACCATCCATTCTTTTCTCTCTCAGCAATAATATTATCAACGGCCGCATCACCCACACCTTTCAATCCTCCCAAACCAAAGCGGATCTCGCCTTTTTTGTTTACGGCAAAGCCTTTCAGTGATTCATTGATATCAGGCCCGAGTACTTTAATGCCCATGCGTTTGCACTCCTCCATAAAGAAGGTGATCTTTTCAATAGCACCGGCATGGTTTAACACGGC
>CBHRAM010000322.1:0-4416 GCA_966076165.1 uncultured Chitinophagaceae bacterium | reverse complement strand
ATCATGCGTTTCGATGAACTAAACCTGAATACTTCCTTACTCAATGCCTTGCAGGACATGGGTTTAACCCAAACTACCCCCATCCAGCACAAGGCGTTTTCTGTGATCATGTCGGGCAGGGATGTTTGCGGGATCGCACAAACCGGAACAGGTAAAACCTTTGCTTATTTGCTGCCATCCCTGCGGCAGATGAAATTCTCGAAAAAAAGGGAAGTGCAGATGCTCATACTGGTACCCACCCGTGAGCTGGTGATACAGGTGATGGAAGCAGTGAAAAAACTGACCACTTACATGACATTGGAAGTAGATGGTGTGTATGGAGGAACCAATATCAATACACAAAAACAAAGGGTAGAGAGTGGGTCAGATATATTGGTGGCCACACCCGGCAGGTTACTGGATATTGCGCTGGATGGATCGATCAATATGAAAGCGGTGAAAAGGCTGGTAATAGATGAGATGGATGAAATGCTGAACCTGGGTTTTCGTACACAGATCAAAAATATTCTGGACCTGCTTCCCGAAAAAAGGCAGAACCTTTTATTCTCTGCCACCATCACGGATGATGTGGAGAAACTGATACAGGATTATTTTAAGAACCCCGAAAAAATTGAAGCGGCCCCTACAGGCACACCGCTGGAGAATATTAACCAGTCGGCCTATGAAGTGCCGAATTTTTATACCAAGGTAAACCTGCTGGAATTATTGCTGAACAGCGATGCTTCCATGAACAAGGTGTTGATCTTTGCAGGTACCAGGCAATTGGCCGATCAGTTGTTTGAGCAACTGGAGCCGGCGTTCCCCGGTACGGTAGGGGTGATCCATTCCAATAAGGCACAGAATTTCCGGTTTAATGCGGTAAATAGTTTTAAGGATGGAACCTATCGGTTCCTGATCGCAACAGATATTGTGGCAAGGGGTATTGATGTGGCGGAAGTATCGCACGTAATAAATTTTGATACTCCGGCCATGCCTGAAACCTATATACACCGTATCGGCAGAACGGGCAGGGCAGATCAGAAGGGGATCTCTATCACTTTTATCACACCCAGAGAAATCAAACAGCAGGAAGCGATAGAAGAATTGATGCAGTACAAGATTCCGATCGTTCCATTACCGGAAGGGCTGGTGATCTCCGATGTATTGACGGAAGATGAGAAACCTAAAATTTTCATGAAGACGGATCGGGTAAAACTTCCAAAAAAAGTGTACAGTGAAATTGATTTTCATAAAAAATCGGCGAAGAAATTAAAAGTGAATGCCAAGGTGAGCCGGAAGGACCAGATGAAGAAGAAATACGGTAAACCCATCAAACGTAAACCCAAAAAATAACCCCGCGCTTCCTTGCGTCCTCGAGCCTTTGCGGTTAGACTGCTTTACCGCTAAGACACGAGGACGCAAGGGTACGCTAAGAGATAAGTGGAATATGGTTCAAACAGTAGCTGAATTGGTAGAGAGATTTCAATTGCTTCCACATCCTGAAGGAGGGTTTTATAAAGAGACCTATCGTTCAGATGAACAGATAGAACAAGGGGCATTGCCAGAAAGATTCTCAGGCAACAGGCCATTCTCAACCGCAATTTATTTTTTACTGGAGAAAGGGAATTTCTCTGCTTTTCATCGGATACAAAGTGATGAGTGCTGGCATTTTTATGCCGGGCAAACACTCCATGTGCATGTGATCCATCTTACTGGCCAATATGAATTGCTGAAGCTGGGCAATGATCTTTCTCAAGGGGAAACTTTTCAGGCAATGGTGCCAGCCGGTAGTTGGTTCGCATCTGAAACGGCCGAAGGAGGTGAATTCTCTTTTGTGGGATGCACCGTTGCACCCGGTTTTGATTTTGCTGATTTTGAATTGGCGAAGGCCGACGGGTTAACTGCACTATTTCCGATTCATGAATCATTGATCAGGCGGTTGTGCAGATAGCCTGCATGATTTTTACTGTATCGTTCAAAAAACTATTTTCGCAACTTCTTAGCCTTTTATAAACATTAATACCAGCATTGTTATGCAGATCCAGATCCTGAAATCAAAAGTACACCGCGCCACGATCACCGAAGCCAACCTGAATTATGTAGGCAGTCTTACCCTTGATAAAAACCTGATGGATGCTGCACAGATGGTAGAATATGAGAAGATACAGGTAGTCAATGTAAACAACGGGGAGCGTATCGAAACCTATCTTATTACCGGAGAACCCGGTTCCGGTGTCTGTTGCCTGAATGGTCCTGCTGCAAGAAAAGGAGCTCCCGGTGATATTGTGATCATTATTTCCTACGGCATTGTGGAAATGGAAGATGCCAAAACATGGCAACCGGTGGTTGTCTTTCCCAAAGAAGGGAACCGCTTATGATTTTCTTCTTTTAAAATAATAGTATAACGGAATTCCTATCGCTGTCAGCAATAAACCAAATACAGAATTGATAATAGGAGAGCTGCCATTCAGGTAATTGGCAATATCATTATATAAAGTAGTTCCAATATATACAGCCGTAAATAAAACAAAGATCAACGGGATCCAGGGATAGCCCCATGCTTTGTACGGGCGTTCTGCTTTGGGCATTTTTTTTCTTAGAATAAATACGCCGATCACTACCAGCCCGTAAAATACCCAGCTCATAAAAATGAACATATCGGCGAGTATATCGAATGAGCCGCTGATCACCAATAAACTGCTCCATACACCCAATAACATCACGGAGTTGCCCGGGGTATTGAATTTCGGATGCACTTTGCCCGACCAGTTGAAGAATATTTTTGATTCTGCCATCGCAAAAATAACGCGTGCATTCGTAAGCAGGTTGATATTGGTTCCTCCCAAACAGGAAACAACGATCAGCAGGGCAATAATGGTTCCCCCGATATTGCCCATCACCACAGCAGTTGCTTCACTGGCTACCAGGGGTGATCTTGCCATGGCATCAATGGGCAGAACATACATGTATGAGAGTGTGATCAATACATAGATGCCGATACAGCACCATAGACCGATGATCAATCCGCGGGTAATATTCCTGGAAGGATCTTTGATTTCTCCGGCTACCATGCTAAGGTTATTCCATCCATCATAAGCGGCAAAAGCACCGGTGGTGGCAGCCATAAAGCCTGCGAGAAGTGTCCAGTTATTCAGGTGAAAGCCGGTTGCATTGGTAATAAAATTGATGGCATGGCCTTTACCCGATAAGAAAATACCTGCGATCAGCATCACAATTACGGCTACTTTAAAAATGGTAGCGATCAATTGGATCCTGTTGCTGGATCTGACGCTTATATAATTCACAACACTTAAGCTCATGATCACAATGATGGCTAATGCCTTGATCCCGAAATTCTGTAAAGGAAGAATATCGCCGATCAATGGGATATGCAGTACACAGGAATGTTCAATGGCTGCACTAAAGTGCGGGAGTGGAATAAAATAACCAGTATAAGAAGCCAGCACAAAAGCAGTAGCGGCAATAGAAGCGGTGTTGATCACAGCCACACTGGACCATCCATATAGATACGCCACCAGATCGCCGAATGCATAACGCAGGTATACATACTGTCCGCCCGTTTCAGGAAACATAGTTCCTAATTCTGCGAAAGCCATGGCGCCAAACATACTGATCAATCCTGCCACTATCCACACAACGATCAACAGATAGGGAGAACCCAGCTGTGCCGCCATGCTGGCCGGTTTCATAAAAATGTTACTGCCGATCACGCTGCCGATCACAATAGAAATGGCAGACCAGAGTCCGATCGTTTTTTGTAACCCTTTATTGGCCATAGTCCTGGTTAAGGTTCCATCCTAATATACGAATTAGCGTTGAAGCCGGAATGGAATAAACAAAATAGTCTTTTATTTTCTTAACTTTCAATCCTAACCATTACTCAATAAAAAGGGTATTATGAATCTGAAAAGAAGGGATTTTATTCAGTTGTCTGCACTCACAGCAGGAACGGCCGTGATCGGCGGACTACAGTCCTGCCAAACAGGATCGGAGAAAACAAGTACGGGTTCTGTATTGGATTCACTCTCGTCTATGACGAAAGATGTTTTACCGATCACTGTTGATGAAAGAAAACAACGCATCGCCAAAGCACAACGCTTATTGCTGGAACAGAAAATGCAGGCACTGGTGCTGGATGCAGGAACTTCTCTTCTCTATTTTACCGGTATCAGCTGGTGGCCAAGTGAGAGAACCATGGTTGCCATTATTCCTGCCAAAGGAGAAGTGTTCTATGTATGCCCCGGCTTTGAAGAGTCGCGCCTGCGTGAATCGATCACCATCGGAAAACAGGTATATGCCTGGCAGGAAGATGAGAGCCCGTATGCATTGATCGCCACCTCTCTTAAAAAAGAAGGGATTGAATCCGGTACGATCGCCATTGAAGAAAGGCTCCGGTTCTTTATACTGGATGGGATC
>CBHRAM010000321.1:0-4473 GCA_966076165.1 uncultured Chitinophagaceae bacterium | reverse complement strand
ATACGCGACAGCCCCTCGCAGATCAATGGGCGATCAATGAACACATGATGCACTTACTCCGTAAACGTTACCAGCCAGCCTAATGATGCGTACTGTAATTGCATTGATCGGAAATTTTCACCCCGTATTGGTACACTTGCCGATCGGTTTCCTGTTGCTGGCTTTGCTGTTTCAATGGCTTAGCGGTAAAGAAAAATATGCGGGTATCTTACCGGCTGTACGAATTGCATTTTTATTGGGGATGATCAGTGCCGTGCTTGCCTGTATTACCGGTTGGAGTTTATCTTCTGGTGGAGAATATGATGAAGATACTTTGGACTATCATAAATGGATGGGGATTTCAGTAGCGGTTATTTCTTTGATCGGCTACGGGTTATCCAACAAACTCGACTCCGTTTTAAAGAAAGCTATTTCATTCCTGACTTTCTTACTGATTATTATTACCGGACATTTAGGCGGAACCTTAACACATGGAGAAGGGTTTCTGACAAAAGCATTTACAAGCAGCACAGACAGCAGCAGGTCTGCCAGAAAAACCATTGCCAATGTACAGGAAGCACAGGTGTTTGCTGATATTATTCAACCCATATTACAGGATAAATGTGGTGGATGCCATAGTGCCACCAAACAAAAAGGCGGATTAAGGTTAGACGGGAAAGAATGGATTTTAAAAGGTGGAAAAGACGGTAAAGTATTCGAACCCGGCAATCCCATGGGCAGTGAGATCTATAAGCGGTCCACACTCGATCCATTGGAAGAAAAACATATGCCCCCCAAAGGCAAACCCCAGTTAACAGAACAGGAGATGACCCTGATCAGCTGGTGGATCAGCAGTAACGCGGGTTTTGATAAGAAAGTAAAAGAAGTGGCACAAACACCTAAAGTGATGCCCGCATTACTGGCCATGCAATCTGCTGCAGTATCCGTAAAGAAACCCGCGATACCCGACGGAAGCATAGATCAGGCTCCGGAAGCAGCGCTGGATTCATTACGCAAAGCCGGTGTGATCGTATTACCCGTTTCGGTAAACAGTAATTGGTTAAATGTAAATTTTGTAAGTATCCCGAAAGTTACCGATAAAGTAGTGGCTTTACTGGCACCCATCAGCAAACAGATGGTTTGGTTAAAACTGGGTTATGCAGAATTGTCAAAGGAATCCTGGAAGCTCATCGGCCAGTGCAATAACCTTACACGATTGAGTATTGAACATACCAACCTCACAGATGAAAATGTTGTAAACTTTTCCGGACTTAATAATCTGCTTTATCTTAATCTGGTTGGTACAAAAATTTCTGTTAAAGGAATAACGCAGTTAAAACCGCTTTCCAGACTGGAAGAGCTTTATTTAGGCCAAACCAATGTGAAGGGAAATGATTTTACTGCTATCCAAAAACAGTTTCCCAAAACAGAGATCGATTCCGGAAATTATCATCTGGAAAATATCCCTGCTGATACGCAATTGCTCAAAGCTCCAGTCGTTAAAAAATAATTGCCACAGATTTCACAGATTCGTTCTGTGCTAATCTGTGAAATCTGTGGCAAAAAAAAAGGAAGCTGCCTTACACAACTTCCTCAATTATTAATTTCTAATTATTAATTTTTAATTAGCTCTTGATCTCCCCCACCATTTGCCCCGGAATCACCCATGCATCAAATTCTTCAGGAGTTAAATAACCCAGTTTCACTGCCATTTCTTTCAAAGTGGTTCCTTCTTTATGCGCCGTTTGTGCGATCTCAGCTGCTTTGTAATAACCGATCTTGGTATTGAGTGCGGTAACCAGCATCAAACTGTTGTCTACGTGTTTTTTGATATTGGCTTCAATCGGAGCGAGGCCAATGGCACATTTATCATTAAAGCTTACACAACCATCACCGATCAAACGGGCGCTGTGTAAGAAATTAAAGATCATCACCGGTTTGAAAACATTCAGTTCAAAATGTCCGGTAGCACCACCGATATTGATGGCTACATCATTTCCCATTACCTGCGCAGCGATCATGGTTAAGGCCTCGCACTGGGTTGGGTTTACTTTACCCGGCATGATAGAAGACCCCGGTTCATTATCCGGAATAAATAATTCTCCGATACCGCTTCTGGGTCCGGATGATAGCATACGGATATCGTTCGCGATCTTCATCAGGCTAACGGCAACTGTTTTCAATGCGCCATGTGCTTCCACGATTGCATCGTGTGCAGCAAGGGCTTCAAATTTATTTTCTGCGGTAACAAACGGCAAACCGGTAAGGCTGGCAATATGTTTCGCAACATTTACATCGTATCCTTTAGGTGTATTGATACCGGTACCTACCGCGGTTCCGCCTAATGCGAGTTCGCTGAGGTGATCCAATGTGTTTTTAATGGCTTTTAATCCATGGTTGAGTTGCGATACATAACCGCTGATCTCCTGTCCAAGGGTAAGCGGTGTTGCATCCATAAAATGCGTACGGCCGATCTTTACCACATGCATAAATTCTTTGCTCTTCTTTGCAAGGGTATCTCTCAGCTTCTCAATACCGGGAATGGTGGTTTCCAGTAAGATCTTGTATGCCGCAATGTGCATCGCTGTAGGAAAAGTATCGTTGGAAGATTGTGATTTGTTTACATCATCATTCGGATGAAGGAATTTGTCTTTATCCGTTAAAGAACCCCCTTTGATCACATGGCCGCGATAAGCCACTACTTCATTCACATTCATATTGCTCTGGGTACCGCTGCCGGTCTGCCAAACAACCAGCGGAAACTGGTCGTCTAATTTTCCCGCAAGGATCTCATCACAAACCTGTCCGATCAATGCTGCTTTTTCTTCAGGTAATACACCCGCATCGAGGTTGGTTAAAGCCGCTGCTTTTTTCAGGTAAGCAAAAGCTTTGATGATCTCTTTCGGCATCTTATTGATATCCTGTGCGATCTTAAAATTTTCGATACTGCGCTGGGTTTGTGCACCCCAGTAAACATTGGCGGGAACTTTTACCTCGCCCATGGTGTCTTTCTCAATACGGTAGTCCATGTCTCAGATTTTTATTGGTAAGCTATCTTTTGCCCGGCAAAGGTAACGCTTATCGTGAATCGTGAGACTTGAATCGTGAGGGAAACGACCATAGTCAATAGGCCATGGTCCATGGACTATGATCGTTTTTTGTTATTTTTCCATTACATCCCGTCAAGATGAAAAAAACGATCCTGCTTGGCCTGCTGGTAACCTCCCTGGTTTCCTCAGCACAGACTTACCAACCCACATGGGAATCCTTAGATAAACGACCGGTTCCGCAATGGTTCGGGGATAGTAAATTCGGCATCTTTATTCACTGGGGCGTATATGCCGTTCCCGCTTATACTACCAAGGGCAGCTATGCAGAATGGTACCAGAATAGTTTGCAGGGCGGAGATAGTGCCAAGAAAGCTTTTCACCTGGCCAAATTCGGTAACCAGACCTATTATCAGTTAGCTGACCAGTTCAAGGCTGAATTATTCAACCCGGATGAATGGGCAAAGGTTTTTGAACAATCCGGCGCAAAATATATTGTACTCACTTCCAAGCACCATGATGGTTTTGCTTTATGGCCCAGTAAGGATGCCAGCCGTACCTGGGGCTTTCCGTGGAATGCCAAAGAAGTGGGCCCTAAGCGTGACCTGTTAGGCGATCTTTTTAAAGCCGTTCGCAAAACATCGGTTCGTGCGGGTATGTATTATTCACTGTATGAATGGTTCAATCCTTTATGGAAAACAGATCATAGCCGCTATGCAACGGAACATGTGTGGCCACAGATGAAAGAACTCATCAATACCTATCAGCCGGATGTATTCTGGACAGATGGTGATTGGGATGAAAGCGATGAAACCTGGAAATCAAAAGAGTTTCTTAGCTGGATGTATAATGAAAGCCCGGTGAAAGACAAAATAGTTACCTACGACCGTTGGGGAAGAGGCCTTCGTTTTAAACATGGATCTGTATATACCCCGGAATACCAGCCCGACCTGGACTTTGAGAACCATGCATGGGAAGAAAGCCGCGGCATGGGTTATTCGTATGGCTATAACCGGGAAGAAGATGCATGGGATTATAATTCTGCGCAATCACTGGTCTATCATTTGCTGGATAAAGTCAGCCGCGGAGGTAATTTCTTACTGGATATCGGACCGGATGAACACGGAAAAATCCCGCCTATCATGCAGGAACGGTTATTACAGATAGGGGACTGGCTGAAAATAAACGGAGAAGCCATCTACGGAACCACACGTTGGAAAAAAGTAAGCCAGTGGAGCGAAGGCAGGAGAGATTATAGCGCTAAGAAGGATGAAGATATCATGATGAAATTAACTGTTGATCCGTCGCCGGGATATGCGGTGAAAGAAGTGTTCTATACCTACAATGCCAATACCAATGCGCTCTACGCAATTTTTCCAAAATATCCCTCCGGCAGAAAATTGGTATTGAAAGATCTGCCTTTGAATGGATCCCTTGCTGAGGTTTC
>CBHRAM010000320.1:0-4482 GCA_966076165.1 uncultured Chitinophagaceae bacterium | reverse complement strand
AGAACTAACTGTACAAGTGTGCGACGCAAGAAAAGCTGATGGAAGAAATAAAGTCCGGTTCAAAATAACTCCAAACCTAAATAGCTTTTGCTTCTTCATGAAGCAATCTCACCAGCTCTGCCACATTATCCGGGCTAACCAATTTCACTCCGGCTTTTGCGGGCGGTAATTCGTAGCTCACGATACTGGTTAATGTGTCAACCGCTGCGGGTTCTACCACCTGCAAGGGTTTTGTTCTTGCAGCCATGATACCGCGCATATTGGGGATGCGTTGTTCTGCAACACCTTTCTGGCAGCTTACCACAACGGGCAGGCTTACTTCGCACACTTCTTCACCGCCTTCAATTTCGCGGGTGATGGTAGCTGTAGTGCCGTTGAGTTCAAATAAAGTGGCCAAAGAAACATAGGGAGCATCTACCAGTTCGGCAACCATACCGCCGATAGAAGAACCGTTATAATCAATGGTTTCTTTTCCGGTAAAGATCAGATCGTATGCACCTTTTTTAGCTACTTCCGCGATCTGTGCTGCGATATAATAACTGTCGCTGCTGTCGGTATTCACACGGATCGCTTCATCGCCGCCTAAGGCCAATGCTTTACGGATGATCGGGTCGCAATCCGGTAATCCCACTGTTACCAGGTGAATCACGGTTGCAGGATCCTTCTCTTTCAATTCAATGGCGCGCACCAGGGCATACCATTCATCGTAAGGATTGATGATCCACTGCACACCCGCTTCATCAAACTTCGTATTGCCATCCGTAAAGGCAATTTTAGAAGTGGTGTCGGGCGATTTACTTACACAGACTAAGATTTTCATATCGAATAATTTGATCCGGTTTAAATAGTTGTTTATGCAACTATTAGCAAATATAGGAAGGTTTTGAAAGTGGCAAAGTTTTGTTTGGGAAATTATTTGAGCGGGGTATGGTTCATGGTTCATAGATCATGGTTCATTTCCCATGAACTATGAACCATGATCTATGAACAATCCGTTTCACTACTTTTGGCTTATGGACCGAATAGCCAAGATCAAGGAGTTTCTGGAAACTAATCCAAAAGACAATTTCCTGCGCCATGCGTTAGCATTGGAGTATATAAAACTGGAGCAGGATGTTGAGGCAAAGGAATTGTTTGAAGCCATTCTTATCGAATCGCCTGATTATGTGGGATCTTATTATCACCTGGCTAAACTGCTTGAGAAACTGGAACAGAAAGACTTAGCCATTGAATGGTATGAGAAAGGAATGGCCGAGGCTAAGAAAGCGGGGGATAACCATGCGTATAGTGAGCTGCAGGCCGCGTATGAAGACCTTGTGTACTAATTAAAATAGCCACAGAATACACAGATTACCACAAAAGACCTCTGTGCAAATCTGTGTATTCTGTGGCAAAAAAATCCCGCACCCAGTATCAATTTCTCTTATTTTCATTTCAGAAAACGATTGCCATATGTCAACTACTGTGCGTAAATATGATCCTGTTGCGTATAAAACACCTACCGGTACAAAACTCAATTGCAAGGGCTGGATCCAGGAAGCGGCTTTGCGGATGTTATTGAATAACCTGGACCCTGCTGTAGCCGAAAGGCCGGATGATCTGATCGTGTATGGCGGGAGGGGAAAGGCGGCAAGAAATTTTGAAAGCCTGGACCTGATCATCAAGGCTTTAAAAGATCTTGAGAACGATGAAACACTTTTGGTACAAAGCGGTAAACCGGTGGCCATGCTGAAAACACATAAGGATGCACCGCGTGTGTTGATCTCCAATTCTCAGCTCGTACCTAAATGGGCCACCTGGGAACATTTTACAGAACTGGAGAAAAAGGGTTTGATGATGTATGGCCAGATGACGGCCGGGTCATGGATCTATATCGGTTCGCAGGGGATTGTACAGGGAACCTATGAAACTTTTGCGGCTGTTGCGGATAAACATTTCGGCGGTTCGTTGAAAGGAACACTTAGCGTTACTGCAGGTTTGGGTGGCATGGGTGGTGCTCAACCTTTATCGGTTACGATGTGTGATGGGGTTTGTTTGATCGCAGAAGTGGAGGAGTGGCGGATAGATAAAAGATTAGAAACCCAATACCTCGATGTTAAGTACACAAATATTGATGAAGCGATCGATCGGGCAATGGATGCCAGAACGAAAGGAGAAGCGTTAAGTATTGGAGTGTTGTGTAATGCCGTTCATTTATTACAAAGACTGATTGAAAGAAATATCCGGATTGATGTGCTCACGGATCAGACATCGGCGCATGATCCGTTGATCGGGTATGTGCCGCATACTTTAACGAATGAACAGGCGAATGTTTTGCGTGAGCAGCATCCTGCGGCGTATATAGAAAGGAGTTATGACAGCATGAAACTCCATGTTGAACTCATGCTCGAATTGCAAAAACGGGGTGCCATCACTTTTGATTATGGAAATAATCTGCGTGCGAGGGCACAGGAGAGAGGATTGAATAATGCTTTTGATTTTCCCGGGTTTGTACCCGCCTATATCCGTCCATTATTTTGTGAAGGTAAGGGGCCGTTCCGCTGGGCAGCATTGAGTGGTGATCCGGAGGATATTGCCGTAACAGATGAATTGATCATGAACCTTTTTCCCAATAATAAGAACCTGCAACGCTGGATGAAAATGGCGAAGGAGAGGATTGCATTTCAAGGGTTGCCTGCACGGATCTGCTGGCTGGGTCAGGGTGAAAGAGAAAAAGCCGGTTTGGCTTTTAATGAACTGGTGAAACAGGGAAAAGTAAAAGCACCCATTGTGATCGGGCGCGATCATTTGGATACCGGTTCCGTTGCATCCCCCAACCGCGAAACCGAAGCCATGCTGGATGGCTCTGATGCGGTTGCTGACTGGCCAATATTAAATGCACTGGTAAATACGGCCGGTGGCGCCAGTTGGGTAAGCCTGCACCATGGTGGTGGCGTAGGAATGGGCTATAGCATTCATGCAGGAATGGTGATCGTTGCGGATGGAACGGAAGAGGCTGCCGCAAGACTAGCCCGTGTGCTCAGAAATGACCCCGGAATGGGGGTGATACGCCATGCAGATGCGGGGTATGATGTGGCGTTGGATGTGTTGAGGAAAAACGGGTTATCAATAATTGATAGGCTACAATAAATTTTGTGTTTGAGGTTTCATTTTGAAACCTCAAAGTGGAGACTAGACTGGGTTTGACCTTCTCTCTTTAAGCTAAAAAGAAAGCCGCAGTTCGCAGATTTATTAGATAATCTGCGAATCTGCGGCTTTACCGTTACTGAACAATTTTGCTATCGAAGACTTCAACATTCAAAATTCCTTGTTCAATATTCAATATTCCTCAGCTTCCTCTTGATCCCCCTGTCTTAATGGGTTTCTTATTAGCGCCGCCGGAGGCTTTTGTGCCGGGTTTGGCAATGAATTTTGAACCCTGCAGTCCACCCTTAGGGCCTTTGCTGCCGGGTTTTCCGTTGTTCTTATTGTTTACGGGTAATGACATAATGATGGTTTTTACTTTTTGAATCGGATGGTAAGTTAAGTTGATTTTGTGTATTTTCAAATATTAGGCCGAAAGCTTAAGGCTGAACGCATAACGCAGAATCTATTTTATGGGAAAAGGAAGACTGGAAGCTTTTAGTGATGGGGTGCTGGCCATTATCATCACTATTATGGTGTTGGAAATGAAAGTACCGGAAGGTGATAAACTGGCTGACCTGCAGCCTTTGATACCGGTATTCATGAGCTATATCCTGAGCTTTGTAATGGTGGCCATTTACTGGAATAACCACCATCACCTGATGCATGCCACCCATAAGATCAATGGCAGTGTGATGTGGGCGAATTCCCACCTGCTTTTCTGGTTATCGTTATTGCCTTTTGCTTCGGGATGGATGGGAGAGAATCATTTTTCTTCCATACCTACCGCTTTGTTTGGAATTGACCTTATGATGTGTGGAGTGGCTTATTATATTCTTGCGAAATGCCTTGTAAAGCTTCATGGAGAAGACTCTACCTTAGGCAGGGCTGTAGGAAATGATGTAAAAGGCGGGTTGTCAGTGATCATTTATGCGGTGGGAATTGTGTTAGCCTGCTACAATGGATGGATCAGTTTGGGGTTGTATGCGCTGGTTGCAGTTATTTGGTTTATACCGGACAGGCGCATAGAAAAGAAATTGGAAGAAGAGCATAATAATTAGCGCATTGGCGGATTGCGGATTAACGAATTGCCTGGCTTCAATAATCCGCTAATCCGTAATTCGTTAATCCGTTAATCGAGTCTTTTCATTAACTCCTCGTCTATTTTTTTGAAGAGGTGGTAGGGTTTGTAGACACGCCACTCGGGCAATTCCATTAACTCGATGTAGTAGTTGAGTTTTTTCTTTTTGAAATCCTGCTGTGTGGCTTCGGGCATATTGAGGGCAACGATCCAGCCGTTCTGCTCGCTTACTTCATCGTACCATTCCTGGTAATATTCCTTATCACTGCTGTGGAAAT
>CBHRAM010000319.1:0-4490 GCA_966076165.1 uncultured Chitinophagaceae bacterium | reverse complement strand
GGTATTCTCTGCATCTCCCCTTCTCTGCGGTTGGAGATGACTTTACTATTCAGGTGTTCTTTTATTCGAGATACTTCCAACCGCGGAGTTGCAGAGGGGCAGAGAATTCCGCAGAGGGATCATGCCATTACGGAGACCATGGTCAATGCAGTCTGTCCAAGCGCTTGATCGCCGCTGATCACTACGCCGCTTTTGATCGCTTCCGGACGTAAACTTTTTGAGAATAATCGCCAGGCTATATCCGGCTCAATACTCACTTCTGCCGTGGCTTCGTCCGTAACATCATTTTGCAACTTCCATGTATCATCATCCCTTACTAAAAACCAGCAACCGCCAATGTCTGTGGTTATGGTAAGCTTGATGATCGTACCATTTGCAGCAGTTGTATTCCGGTATGTATAAGGCAATGCCATCATAAAAACACTGATGAAGGGATAATAGAATTCCCTGGTCAGTAAACCCGGTTTGTTTACTGCATCCCTTATCTGTTGCTGGTGCAGCCATTTTTCTGTGTAATCTCTCGCAATCTGCATCCAGTTCCTGCTTTCGGCTTCACCGGCCCAGTCTACCGGAAAACCTGCTTTACCAAATGGATCCAGTGATGCATAATAATCGCAATAAAGAGGGCCGGTAGCTTCGTGTAACAGGATCAGCATAGCCGGACTAACCCTTTTCATGGCTTTCACCCAATCTGCATTCAGCCTGTTCAGAAAATCAACCAGGTCCTGATATGATTGGATATCGGGTTGTTCACCATAATGGTTATCCTTGAGTATGGAAAGTATGCGGATATTGGTATCTAATAAATGGGCCACCACATCTTTCACCACCCATTGTCGGGCAATGGTCTGCATTTGCCATTCTTCGGGTGTTAAGGAATGTAATAACTCAAGCAATTTCCTGTCAAGCAATGGAAACAGGTGAAGGGTATCAATGGGTATATTTTGACGTGCTGACATAACTTATTTACTCTTTCGGATTGCAAAATAACCACCCAGAATTGATAGCGGCGCAAAAAGAAATATAGCGGCTATCTGCGAATAATGATTGCCTGTGGTCTTGAAATAGGAAAATGTAGCAAACCCGGCAATGATCACCGCAAGTATATAGTTAACTGTGAGTTTTTTATCTTTTGAGACCTGTTGCACCACAAACCCTCCTGTTATAGACGATAGCATGCCACAGACGATAACGGCAGCCATAAAACCAGCTGAGGGGTTACTATGGGGGTCAATTCCTGAGATCTGAAATAGCAATACTGCGGCAACTACAAAAATTGCATACCCGGCAATCAGGGCCAATACATTTCTTAGCATACATATCTTTTATGAAGTAATTGAATTCCTGTTTCAAAATAAGCAATTTCAGAGAATGTTTGATGTGCTTTGAAACGGTAAAGCCCTCTGTGGATAAGTAGAAAATGCTGACTATCCTATCCAAAATAAATAAGTAAACCCAAAATAAGATTCAGGAACAGGCTGATTGCGGCTATTGCTAAAAGGAGATCCCCTTTTTTCTTTAATGAGATATATTTTTCCTGAACCAATGATCTGTAAGGAAGAAAATAAGGCAAGGGGGCAAGTAAGAAACCGGTAATGCCGGAAGCCCTTCCATGCAAACGGTTCAGATAATCATGTATGATCAGTTTCCCGGTAAAACAAAGAATGATCAAACAACCGGTGATCGTATGTAGCAGTTGAAGGGGCATAAGCTTGCTGAACAATGATCAAATATAAGGGCGTTTTGGCAAGCAGACATGCTGGCTGGAAATGAGTTCTCTTTTCCGGTATTATGACTTTAACCACCCGGTAATACTCATTCTTGGCCTATGGGTGATCAATACCTCATGTTCAAGCTCATTACTCTGAAAGAATACACTTTTGCCATTACTTGGTGAAATGTGTTGCAGCGGATAACCTTTTTGATGGATGCATAATTCGCCACCATCCTTTTCCTGCCAGTCGTTATTCAGGTACATGATCATGGAATATTTCCGGCTGTCGTTATGGTGAAACTGATCAAGATGTTTTTTATAGGAGCTTCCGGTTTCGTAAAGTGTATAATGAAACTCATAACTGTTAATACCGGTATAACAGGTTTCATTTAAATATTGCACAAACTCATCCATCAGGTCCAAAAAAAGATTTTCATGCACATTGTTATGTTCCCTGTCTAGCCAATAGATGATATCAGTTCTGAATGAATGATTGTGCCCGGCTCCTGTATCCTGGCCGGTACCGGCAGACATCAGTTGTTTTGCTGCGTAAAGAGTGGTAAGGTTTTCTTTCAGGTGTAGACTGAGAGCATCACTTAAAAAATGGTCAGCTATGCCGATCTTGTTTTCAATAAAGGTATTGATAAGTGTGTCAAATGATTTTTGCAATAGGGAGATTGAGAAGGTATGGCAATTGCCGAATTGCGCTGAAGATAGGCTTTTAATGATGGATCTATCAAAGAGCCTTTTCTGCATAGGATCATTCACTCAACAAAATGCCAGCAAACACCGGCTATATCAATAATATTCACTTCTTTTCCATAGGGCTGTTGTTTGGGAGCAGAGATGCGGATGCCGAAACGTTCCGTTAATTTTTTTTCAGTTACGGATTTCCAGAATGCTTCTGCATCATCTATGGTAACTGTGATCATTAGGTTTTCTGCAAACATTTTGTTGTCATACTGCTGCAAAATAAATTTACAGCCATCTTTTTCGAAACCGATATAACTACCGGCGTCCCAATTGATCCGGAACCCTAATTCGAGAAACAACTGTTTGGAACTTTCAAAATTGCTGCCGGAAGGAACGAATGGTTCCAGTGATTTAAATTTCATGATGATCAGTCTTTTTGATAATAGTAGCTGTGATTTTTATTGGTGGATCTTTCTCCATTCCACGGTACTGTCTGCTTTTAATTTGATCACTAATGTTTTGGTATGAAACGGAACAGGAAAACTGCCCAGAAAATCACGGGATACAAGGTAGAACAGGTAGCCGGTATCTCTACGGGATGGTTCGCCAAGCAGATCGATGATCGCTTCTTTTTTCAATCCTGACAGCTTATAGTTTGTAATAAAATCCTTCAGCATCCGGTCTCTGTATGGGTACTCATTCTCTTTTTTAATTGCCCATTTTAGTTTATCAAATTTCTCCTCTTTTTTATCAAAACTGTCGTTACCTGTGTTCGTACAGGCTAAACAGCTTAGGGTGAATAATAGAAGTAAAATTCTTGATCGCATGACAGGGACTTGTTATCGGTATGGCCAGCAGATTACATTGTTATTATCGTTGTAAGATACATTCAAAGCAACTATTTCCACAGTTGCTTTGAATAACCTGATCATTTTTCAAGAATATTCTTCAAGGTCTGCAAACTGGTATCCATATCTTTCGCCAGCATTTTTTCGATCATGGGGATCATCATATTCATCGGATACTTGATGGCACTTGTATTACACCAGCTGAGTTTTGTTTGTCCGTTCGATTTAGGCTCCATAATCATGTCAGCATAAGCAATTCCCGGGAACGGCCTGATAAAACGAACTTCTGTTTTAATTCTTTTTCCTTCTTCCAGGGCAGTAATTTCCTGTTCGCCTTCTCCTGCTTTTTTATTTCCGTTCCAACCATAAATGAACCCAACGGTTCCGTCTGTTCCTTTGAAGTCTTTTTTCATATCCGGGTCAGCCATTACCCATTTATTAAAATTGTCCTGGTTTTTGAGCTGCCTGAGATAGTCAAAAACTGTTGAAGACGGCGACTGAATAATGATTTCCCGCTGAACCCTATACTGCTTTCTCATAAAAATGGCAATGAGCAGGAGCAGGGCTATGATACCCGCTAAGACAATTATAATGTAGAGTAAGATGTTCATGGTTGAGCTTTGTAATCGTTAGATGATAATTTGTATTGGTTTTTTGTACACCCTTTTTTTCGTTACTCAGTTGCTAATCTTTAGGCTCCCACAATTGAATTTTGTTTCCTTCGAGGTCAAGGATATGAACAAATTTTCCATAATCATAGGATTCGATTTTGTCAACAATGGTTACGTTTTCCTTTTTTAATTCTTCAACCAGGGCTTCCAGGTTCTCTACCCGGTAGTTGATCATAAAATCCTTTGCAGAAGGCTCAAAGTATTTTGTGTTTTCTGCAAATGGATTCCATTGGGTAAGCCCCTTCTTTGTGCTGTCTTCCATTTCCCTCCATTCAAAACTGGTTCCATAAGGGGTTGTATCAAAGCCAAGATGTGTTTTATACCATTCGTTAACTGCTTTGGGATCTTTGCATTTAAAGAAGATACCGCCTATTCCGGTTACTTTTTTCATTTTTTTGTTTTTGTTGTTTGAAAGGATGGTTTTAAAAGAGAAGCCTAATAAAAATGAAGCGGCAATCAGTGTGATCGTTAATGATATTCTTTTCATTGGTTCTAAAATTAGATTTTTCGGATGAAATAGTTTTATCAGTAAAGGCTGTCTTCCGCTTACGTATATCGGTGATC
>CBHRAM010000318.1:0-4495 GCA_966076165.1 uncultured Chitinophagaceae bacterium | reverse complement strand
TGGATAAATGCATTGGAAATCTGAATAGTTCCAAGGTGAAAAAAATTGAGAACAGTTCCGACCGGGAAATGTAGTTTTAAAAAAGGTGTTGAACTCTCTTTGTCTTTCATGTGATGATACAGTATTCAAAAACAACAAAAGAAGCTGCTCTCTCGTATATGCTAATATTTAATAGCGGTTACAGTCAGGTTGTCTACAGACCAGCTTTTTGTGCAGAGACTGTTAAATGGCTGAAGTGCGTCATTACAGGTAAAACCAAAAACTCCACCTGTATGTGCAACCGTTTTTACTATTCTGTACATACTGCTGCCGCCTACTGTACCTTTGAGGCTGCATACACCGTCCAGCGCCTGGTTGATCGAGTTAGCTTTTGCCGGACTTGCATTTCCTGTTCCGTAAAAATTAGGGTATGCTTGCTGATTGGCATTATTAGAAAATGTAGTAATGAGTATCGGGATATTATCAGCAGTCATTTGCCAGATATCCGGCTTACCCGTTGGACCTAGAAAATTGCCATCCCATTTGTCATGTATATAAAGGTCAAATTCTATTTGTATGGCATTATGTGCGGGTAGGCTGGAGAGATAGACACCAAAAGTATTATTATTGAATCTCCCCAAAACTTTTGAGCCATTAAAATCTTCAATCTTTATTTCCTGGGTAGGGCCGTTAACAGTGTATATCGTAAGATTATCCAGCTTTGAGTTTTCAAAGTCATTTGAGTAAATGAGGTACTTCGATGTCAGATTTTTTGTACAGGAACTGAAAAAGATGCCTCCAAAACAAGTTATGAGAATAAATAGAATGCGTTGTCTTATAGAGTTCATTTGGCAAATTGATACCATGTGTGGAATGATATACTATCAAAAATAAGATATCTGGCCCTCTCAAAACAGAGAGTTTAATAATTTATGCAAAATCGGGTGGGATTCACCAATAAATGACAGAATATGCGGCTTGACGATTTTACATAAAGCTGATACTGTCATCAAAGATACATTTCCTACATTTGCTCCTATGTCTGAGACACCATTCCTCATTCCTGTCATCAATCATTCAGATAACCCGCTGCCCCAGTATGCCACAGCCGGCTCATCGGGTATGGATATCAGGGCTTTTCTGGAAAAGGAACTGGTTCTGCAGCCTATGGAAAGAACGCTGGTGCCTACCGGTCTGTTTATAGAACTCCCTCAAGGCTATGAAGTACAGATCCGTCCCCGAAGCGGGCTGGCCATCAAGCAAGGGCTAACCTGTTTAAATACACCCGGCACCATTGACGCAGATTACCGTGGGGAGATAAAAGTGATCCTGATCAATTTATCGGGTGAGGCACAGACCATACAGTCGGGCGACCGGATCGCGCAAATGGTGATGCAGAAAATAGAAACCATTACCTGGCAACCCGGTACCCATATTAATGAAACAGAAAGAGGGGCCGGTGGTTTTGGGCATACAGGTAAACAATAATCACAATTAAAATCATTTATGAAGTATAGCATTTCACTTCTGTTGCTGATTGTGCTGGGTATGTTTTCATGTAAAACTGCACAGAAGACACAGGTGATACAGGAAGCGATCACCAAAAAAGATACGGCGCAAACGATCGTTATTGCCGAAACACCCAAAGTGGATTCGGCAGCCATCGTAAAGGATATCCTCAGCAAAGTGATGCGGAGCAAGATTGATTTCAACACGTTCAACGCCAAAATAAAGGTTTCGTATGAAAGTGCGGAAACCAGTAATAATTATACTGTATTCATGAGCATGAAGAAAGACAGTATCATTATCATCAAAGTAACCGGCACCTTTCTTGGTATTCCCGGCGTAGGTATGGAAGCCAAAATAAAAAAAGACAGTGTATTGGTGGTACAGCTGGTAGGTGATAAATCTGTGATGAACAGGCCCATCAGCTATCTGCAGGATGTGATACAGATCCCTTTTGATTTTTCTACGCTTCAGGACCTTTTGATAGGCAACCCGATCTTTCTGGATAGTAATGTGGTTTCTTATAAGGCCGGTGCCAACCAGCTCACGGTAATGATGGTGGGAGAAGTTTTTAAGCATCTGGTAACCCTCAGCAACGGCGATTATAAAGTGATGCACAGTAAACTGGATGATGTGGATATCCAGCGCAACCGCACCGGCGATATTATTTTTGGGACCTACCAACCAATGGGGCCCTACCAGTTTGCCACCTACCGGAGTATTTCCATTGCAGAGAAGTCGAAACTGAATATTTACCTTGATTTCAAGGAATTTGCCCTAAATGAACCGTTAAAATACAATTTTGATGTGCCAAAAAAATTGAAGCGTAAGTAATTTACCCGCAACTTAGCCGTTCTAATAGTGGCACCCATCTAAATACCCTACCATGTTCAAAAGGATCATCACTGTTTTTATACTCTTCCTTTCCATCTGTTTTTGTGCTTCTGCACAGAATACCAGGGAAGAACTGCAGAAACAGGGAAAAGATATCCAGAAAGAACTGGATGATCTGAACCGTTTATATAACGAGACCCAGAATAATAAAAAGATCTCGCTCAAACAACTGGCCATTATCAAGAAAAAGATCAATGCCCGGGAGGCATTGGTCAACAGTATCAATAAACAGGTACGGCAGCTGGATGAGACCATTTATACCAATGAACGCGATATCTACCGTTTACGAAAAGAACTGGATACACTAAAGCAGAAATATGCAAAGAGTATCATATTCGCTTATCGTAACCGCAGTAGTTACGAATACCTCAACTTTCTCTTCTCTGCCAGCAATTTTAATGATGCGATCAAAAGGATCACTTACCTGAAAAGTTATCGACAGAACCGGGAAACACAGGCCAATACCATTATTAAATCTGATCAGTTATTACAGGAAAAAATAACCGTACTGAGCGGCAATAAGAAAGAAAGGCTGGTAACCCTTCAATCGCAAAGTGAACAGCTGAAGGTATTGCAGGCTGATAAAAAAGAACAGGACCAGGTGGTGGAACAGCTGAAAGGAAAAGAAAAAGAAATTGCCGCACAGGTACGTGAAAAAGATAAACAAAGACAAAAGATCCAACAGGCATTCAACGCGATCATCCGCAGGGAAATTGAAGATGCCAAGAAGAAAGAAGCTGCCCGTTTAAAAGCACAGCAGGAAGAGCAGAAGAAAGCACAGATCACTGCCGACAATGCAAATAAAACAGTTACTGCTGCTCCTAAGACTTCGAAAAGTGCTTCTGCGTCCAACGAGCCTATCACCGGTGTAGGTGCCCCGGTGAGGGACCGCGCGTATACACCGCTGGAATCAACGCCAGAAGGAAGGGAAATGTCCATCAGTTTTGAAAATAACCGTGGCCGTTTACCATGGCCCGTTGCATCCGGTGTGATCACAGCGCATTTTGGACTGGAAAAAATACCCGGCACCAAACTCACTCGTAAAACCGATGGTATTGAGATCTCACTTCCGGTAGGATCAACCGTTAAATCTGTTGCGGATGGTAAAGTATTATATGCCGGTGAAGTGGATGGCGAACAATTGCTTGTAGTGCAGCACGGTAAATATTTCTCCGGATACAATCATTTATCTTCTGTGAATGTTTCTGCCGGCCAGGAAGTGAAAGCAGGCTCGTCACTAGGCAAATCAGGCACTTCTATTGATGGGGAAGGGCTTCTCCTGTTCATGATCATGAATGATAAGAATATACCGCAGAACCCTGAGCTTTGGCTGAAGCCTCAGCGGTAGGGAGGGTTAAAAGATTTAAAATAGTTTAAAGAGGTTAAAAGGGTTAATGGAGGTAAGAATAAACTTACTTTTTTAACCCTTTTAACCTCTTTAACTTTTTTAACCAATCCCCAAAATCAGCTATCTTCAATCAAACGCTTGTCAAATGAACCAGTATATCTTATCCTTCGACCAGGGTACTACCAGCAGCAGGGCTATTGTCTTTGATCAGAAAGGTGAAATCATTTCCGTTGCACAGAAAGAGTTTGAACAGATCTTTCCCAAACCGGGATGGGTAGAACACAACGCCAATGAGATCTGGAGCACACAATTGGGTGTGGCGGCAGAAGCGATTACCAAAGCAGGATTAACCGTACAGAATATAGCAGCCATCGGCATTACCAATCAAAGAGAAACAACAGTTGTGTGGGACAGGGCCACGGGACAACCCATTCACAATGCGATCGTATGGCAGGACAGGCGTACCGCAGATTTTTGTGATACCTTAAAAGCAAATGGATCAGATAAAATGATCCAGCAGAAAACGGGCCTTGTAGTGGATGCTTATTTTTCAGGAACAAAAGTAAAATGGATCCTGGATAATGTAGCAGGAGCCAGGGACAGAGCAAACAAAGGTGAATTATGTTTCGGCACCATTGACAGCTGGCTTTTATGGAAACTCACTAATGGCAAAGTGCATGCAACAGATGTATCCAATGCCTCCAGAACCATGCTCTTTAATATTCATTCTTTACAGTGGGATGAAGAGCTGCTGAAAATACTGGATGT
>CBHRAM010000317.1:0-4521 GCA_966076165.1 uncultured Chitinophagaceae bacterium | reverse complement strand
CGTAGAGTAGTTTATTTTATAAACCAAACTATTTAATAAAAATATTTTTTAAGTCGATAAGTGACTGATTATCAATTAGAATAAATTTTTGAATCGGCTATCAGAGGGGGTATGGAAAGCAAAAAGCCCCGAAATTCGGGGCTTTTCAAATCTAAAATCATATATAAATCCGCGAAATCCGGGATTCTATTTATAAGAAGCCATCAACCCTTTGGCCATAGTGACCATTTTCTCCAGGCTTGCATCATTCAATTGTCCTTTTTTGAATTCAGCCAGTACATCCGGTAATTTGTTTTCCATTTCAGTTAAGAAGTGTGATTCAAATTCTTTCACTTTTCTTACTGCAACATCTTTCAACAAACCTTGTGTACCCAGGTAAATGATCGCCACCTGTTTTTCAACAGACATAGGTGAGTATTGCAACTGCTTCAATACTTCCACGTTACGTGCACCTTTATCAATTACATTCTTGGTTGCCGCATCCAGGTCGCCACCAAATTTAGAGAAGGCTTCCAGCTCACGGTATAAGGCCTGGTCAAGTTTCAACGTACCTGCCACTTTCTTCATGGATTTGATCTGTGCATTACCACCCACACGGCTTACAGAGATACCCACGTTGATCGCCGGACGGATACCCGCGTTGAACAGGTTACCTTCCAGGAAGATCTGTCCATCAGTGATCGAAATTACGTTGGTAGGGATATAAGCAGATACGTCACCCGCCTGTGTTTCAATGATCGGCAAAGCGGTCAGGGATCCACCACCTTTTACGAGGTGTTTGATAGAAGCAGGAAGATCGTTCATGTTCTTGGCCACATCATCATTCGCAATAACTTTCGCAGCTCTTTCCAGCAAACGGCTATGGAGATAGAATACATCACCAGGATAAGCTTCACGTCCCGGAGGTCTTCTCAACAACAGAGAAACCTCACGATATGCTACCGCCTGTTTTGACAGATCATCATAGATGATCAAAGCAGGACGACCGGTATCACGGAAAAATTCACCAATCGCAGCACCCGCAAACGGAGCATAGAACTGCAATGGAGCCGGATCAGATGCAGAAGCGCACACAATGGTTGTGTAAGCCATCGCACCATTATCGGTCAATGTCTTCATTACACCCGCAACAGTAGATGCTTTTTGTCCAACAGCTACATATATACAGTATACAGGATTACCTGCATCAAAGAATTCTTTTTGGTTGATGATGGTATCCACACAGATCGCGGTCTTACCGGTCTGACGGTCACCAATTACCAGCTCACGCTGTCCACGGCCAACCGGGATCATTGCATCGATCGCTTTGATACCTGTCTGCAGCGGTTCTTTAACCGGCTCACGGTAGATAACACCCGGTGCTTTACGCTCCAAAGGCATTTCATACAATTCGCCAACTAACGGACCTTTACCATCGATCGGCTCACCGAGTGTGTTGATTACACGGCCAACCACACCTTCTCCCACTTTAATGGAAGCGATCTGGCCGGTTCTTTTTACAGTGGCACCTTCTTTAATTCCACCGCTCTCTCCCATCAATACCACACCCACATTATCTTCTTCCAGGTTAAGGGCAATGGCTTTTACACCATTCTCAAATTCTACCAGCTCACCACTGCGTACACCGTTCAGGCCATACACACGGGCAATACCATCACCCACCTGTAATACGGTACCCACTTCTTCCAGGTCAGCGGTTGCATTGAAATTGCTGAGCTGCTGCCTCAGTATCGCTGATATTTCATCAGGTTTAATGTCTACCATGATCTATCTACTTTTAAAGTTATCGTTATGAATATGCTGTTATTAATTATCTCAGTTGCTGCACAAACAGGTTCTCAGAGAACTGTTTCTTGATATCCTTCAGGTCACGCAGGATACTTGCATCCACCAGTTTATTATTGAACTCCAATACAAAACCACCGATCAGTTTTTCATTGGTAACGGTTTCCAGTTCGATCGAATCAAAACCCTGACCACCTTTTACTTTTGCTTCGATTGATTTTTTCAGTTCATCGCTCACAGCAACTGCAGTGGTTAATTTAACCCTGTGTATACCTTTGAGCTCATTATACAGATCAATAAATGCGTAAGCAATTTCAGGCAGATCACTTTCACGGCCTTTTTTAACCAGTAAGGTGTTGAAAGCCGCGGTGATCTCACTCACTTTCCCTTTGGTAACTGCAGAAACGATCGTGTTCTTCTGATCGTTCTTAATGATCGGGCTTTTCAACAGGGCAACAAATTCCTTGCTCGCTTTACAAACCGCCTGTAAGTATTTCATATCCGCATACACCGCCTCTAACTGGCCCTTCTCTGTGGCAAGGTCAATTAAGCTTTTTGCATATCGGTTGGCTAAACGTGGATTCGGCATCTTTTATTAATGTGATAATTTGATAATCGGATAATGTGATAATTTTTTGATGCGTTAATTCATTATCGAATTATCACATCATCACATTATCAAATTCTAATTCAATTTCACTTCTTCTGCTAACTGATTAATATATTTTTCCTGCTCTGCTTTATTGCTCAGTTCACGGCGCAGGATCTTTTCACTTACTTCAATTACCAACGCACCTACCTGGTTCTTCACTTCGGTTAAAGCCGCGTTTTTCTGCTGAGAGATAGCAACCTGTGCATCAGCAACAATACGATCGTATTCACTTTTCGCTTTGTCTTTGGCTTCGCTGATCATTTTAAGCGTTTGTTCTTTGGCTTCTTTGATCATTACGCTGCGCTCTTCACGTGCCTGCTGCATCAAAGCTTCATTCTCATTTTTCAGGGCAGCCATTTCCGCTTTTACTTTTTCAGCAGTGGCAATCGCATCGCTGATACTTTGTTCACGGTCTTTCAGTCCTTTGATAATAGCAGGCCATGCCATTGTCTTCAGAATGTAGAACACAACTAAAAAAGCAAGCAGGGTCCATAATAACAACCCCGGATCCGGTGTAAGTAATTTCATAATTTATGCTTCTATGTTATCCGTTTGCACGGAAGTTAAAAGTCAAATTTAATTCCCTCATTACGCCCCCTTTTCAGGGGTTTGAGGGTAAAAACTGCACCCTCCGTCCTTTACTTCAGGTGCAGTTTTAAGATTGTTGTCAATGGCTTATTTCAAAACCATTGCCAGGAAGCCTACGATGATTCCGAACAATGCAGCACCTTCTACAAGGGCAGCAGCCAGGATCATGTTAGCACGGATGTCGTTCATCGCTTCAGGCTGGCGTGCGATGCTTTCTACAGCACCTTTACCAATCTGACCGATACCTAACCCTGCACCGATTGCAGCTAAACCTGCACCGATTGCACCACCCGCGTTAGCAGTACCATCCAGTAAAATTGTCATCAAACTCATGATCTATGTATTTACAGTTAAAAAAAACAATTAATGATGTGCTGCTTCTTCATGATGCTCACCCTCAAACGCTGCTCCGATAAATACGGCTGTCAGGTTGGTAAAGATGAATGCCTGTAAGAATGCAACCAATACCTCGATCATATAAATGAATACGGTGAACCCAATGGCCACAGGCGTTGTGCCCCATCCGGCAAAAGTGTTCATTTGTCCAAATATGAAGATCAAAGAAATTAAACAGATAATAATGATGTGGCCCGCAACCATATTCGCAAACAAACGAATGATCAATGCGAAAGGTTTGATGAACACACCTAAGAACTCAACCAATACCAGGATCGGTTTTACAAAACCGGGTACACCCGGAGGATTGAAAATATGTCCCCAGAAATGCTTGTTGGTACTGAAGATGATCACCACAAAAGAGATCAGACCCAGTACAACAGTGAACGCAATATTACCGGTAACATTTGCTGTACCGGGTATCAATCCAAAGATATTGTTGATCAGGATAAAGAAAAAGGTGGTGAGCAGGTAAGGCAGGTATCTTTCGTACTTGTGGCCCAGGTTGGGTTTTGCCACTTCATCACGAACAAATGTGATCACCGGCTCCAGTAAGTTTTGTTTGCCTTTGGGTGCAGAAGTAACGCCTTCTCCTCTCTTGTAAGAATTAGCAATAGAAACCATTAACCAGGTAAGAACGATCAAGGCGATCATCATCTGAACCACATTACGGGTTAAGGAGAGATCATATACTTTGATACTCTCTTCAACAGATCCGTCTTCTTTAACAGCTACGATTTTTTCCTCTTCTATTTTATATCCTTTGTAAGCCGCTTCGCCGTGTTCGAAATTAGACGAAAGGAAAGCCGTTAATCCTCTTTCTTTAGAATATAAAATGATGGGCAGGGGCACAGACACATGGTGTTCTTTGCCTGCATCATCTTTCCAGGAAGTAAAATGGTATTCGTGGTTATCCAGAATGTGGCCGAAGATCACTTCAGCAGCATCAAATCCCTCTTTTTTGGCTTCTTTATGGGCTTCGCCTTCTTTGGCCTCGGCATGCAGGGTATCCTGGGCAAGCAAGGGAGCAGAAAAAGTGATCGTAAAAAGGCTAAGAGTCGCTACCAGCAATAATTTCACAGTTCTAAGGGCCATACCTG
>CBHRAM010000316.1:0-4533 GCA_966076165.1 uncultured Chitinophagaceae bacterium | reverse complement strand
GTGCCGATCCACATACGGCCATAGGAGTCTTTGAGGATCATTTTGCTGCAGGTGTCTTTTAATCCCGGATGACTCGCAAGATTCTTGATTTCACCGGTTATGGGATCAAATATGTCAACACCTTTTTGACTTGTTGCTAACCAGATCTTTCCATTATTATCTTCTTTTACATCAACCAGGTTATTATCACTTAAACCTCTGGATTTATCTGTATGCCGGATCTGGTTTTTGGCAGAATCTATCAGATCAATCCCATTGCTCGGTCCCGTGATCCAGATATTTCCTGTTCTGTCTTTGAATACCACGTATACGGTGTCGTTGATCAGACCCTCTTTTTTACCGGTATGCTCCATGGTTTTGCGAACAGGATCGATCACATCAATGCCCCCATCGCTGGTTACCCAGATCTTGCCATTCAGGTTGGCAAAAGACTGGATAAGATCGTCGCTTAGCCCGTTTGATTTATCTAATGTGCGTAGCTGGTTCTTTCGGGTATTGATGATCCTGACACCTTTATCGGTGGCTATCCATATATCACCTGTAACATCCTGCATGATGCTGATCACCTGTGTGTTACCAAACAGGTGTGTGATCTCTCCGCCCTGGTCAATGATGTTTAATCCTTTGTTAGAACCTATCCATAATCTTTTTTGGAGATCGGGTATAAGCGAAAGTGTATTTCCTCCGCTGATACCATCCTTGGACTGAATCGTCCGGAATCGGTTATTAAGCGGATCAATAATAAGAATCTCCACATTGTTGCTTACCCAGACCTGTTGTTTTTCATCGAAGAAAAATTGGAAACTGTATCTTTTTTTGAGGCCCTGCGATTCGCCGTAACGCCTGCTGATACCCGATTTCAGATCAATGGAATTCAATCCGCCATTATTAATAGCAACCCAGATCACCCCTTGTTTATCCTGTGATATGGCCGATAAGGTATCACTGCTTAAGCAGTTCTTTTTAGTGAAGTATTTTATTTTTCCCGTTGCCGGGTTGATCATCTGCAAGCCTCTGGTAGAACTTGAGATCCAGATATTTTTGGTTGCGTCTTCAAATACCTGAAAAGCAGTAGTATCCGCGAGGCCATTCTTTATAGAAAGGTTTCGATAACTGCCGGTTTCGGGGTTGATGATACTCACGGCGGTATCTCTTGTATTGAAGGTCCAGATATTACCCTGCTGATCGATCGTCATCTTTGAGATATTGTTCCTGAAACCACCAATGTTGGTGGACGTGCGGACAATACCGGCATGAAGATCGATCACCCCGATACTTTTATCTGTCTGGCTAAACCAGATCCTTCCCTGTTTATCCTCTGCCAGCCCGCCAATGATGGCATTGGGATTTGCCGGAAGAATGGTCTGTACCTGTTGTCCGTCATAACGGTATAACCCTTCTCTTGATCCGAACCATAATAACCCTGCTTTATCCCTTAATATGCAGGAAGCAAATTTTACCGGTAATCCCTGTAACTGGCCCATGTCGGAAATACTTACTGATTTTCCTTTTTGGGGAACGGGTGCCAATGCTTTTACACTAACTGGTGCCGGCAGCAGGTTGGTCTTAAACTGAATAGTTTTAGAAGGTAAGGAAGCAAGGTCTATCGTATTTTCAGGCAGGCTGTTAAAATCAAACTTTATTTCTTCCGGTGTTTTTGTAAAAGGTTGAAATGCGAGCGAATCATAAGTGGTGGAAGGAAGTGATTCAATATCCAGTCTTTTCACAACGGGTTTGATACCGCCCGACTGCGCGATCTCCCATTTTAGTTTTACTGCAGCGCCCAATTGAAGGGGAGAAGTTACCGGTTGCAAATATCCCAGCTCTTTTTCAGGGAAAGGTACTTCTGCTGTGTTGTTACATGAAAACAGTATGACCGATATACAAATCAAGGCCAGAAACCGCTCAGGGGAGTACTTGTGTATATTCATATAGAAGTTAGCTTGGGTGCCTTTCTAAAGATAATGAAATAACAAATCGGGTGTATACGCCTTCCTCGGTTTCTACCGTTAGCTCTCCGCCATGGGCTTTTACGATATCGTAGCTCAGGCTAAGCCCTAATCCGGTACCTTGTCCGGTGGGTTTGGTGGTAAAGAAGGGTTGGAATATTTTATCTAATACTTTTTTGGGGATGCCGTTGCCGTTGTCTTTTACGCTCAGCTGCACGACTCTTACCCCCTGTGGTCCCCCTGGGAGGGGGACGGTAAGTTTGGTGGCGATGGTTACCGTTGGTTCATAGCCATCACCGGATTGTTTCTTTTTTTCTGCTACGGCATAAAATGCATTCGTGATCAGATTCAATATCACTCTTCCCATATCCTGCGGTATCATATCAATCATACCTATTGAATCATCCAAATCCGTGATCAGTGTGGCATTAAATGATTTGTCTTTGGCACGCAAACCATGGTAGGCCAATCGCAGATATTCATCTGCCAATGCATTGAGATCTGTGGGTTCTTTTACCCCGGTGCTACTTCGGCTGTGCTGGAGCATTCCTTTTACTATATCACCGGCACGTTTGCCGTGATGATTGATTTTTTCAAGGTTTTCTTTCAGGTCTTTTGCAATTAGCTGTGCATCTTCGAGATTTCCTTTTTGAATCTCTTCATTCATTTCATCCACCAGTTCGGTACTTACTTCACTGAAATTGTTGACAAAGTTCAACGGGTTCTGAATTTCATGCGCAATGCCGGCAGTAAGTTCACCCAAACTGGCCATTTTTTCGGATTGGATCAGCTGTTTCTGTGTAACCTGTAATTCATTTAAGGCGTCTTCTGTTCTTTTCTTTTCTTCTTTTAATTGTATTAAATCCAGCTCTGCCTGTTCGGCATGAGCTTCTGCCATTTTTAAATCATTAAATCGTGTAAAGGTTAGATTGAAAACCGAAGCAAAACGTTCCAGCAACTGGATGGTTTCATCACCTTGTCCATCAGGTGAGGCCATGCCAATAAAACCTTTGCTGAAATAGGCTACACTTTGTACCCTTCGTTTTTGGGTAAGCCCCCCCTTAAAAGGAATATGCATTACATGATTGAGGTAATGGAAATAATCTTCCAGTTCCTTTCCTTCCATGGTTACAATTACTGATTTCTGTTTGGTAATCCAACCTTCGTATAACTTATTTACAGAAGCATTTTCATTTTTATTGAACATGAATTTCCTGCCAACCTTTGTGCCATCTTCATCGGTTGCCCACATTTCCATATCACCTTCTTCTTCTCTAATAATGCCTATATATAGACGATTTGGCTCAATACCCAGGGTGATCAGCTGCCTGAATACTTCCGCGGCAGTTTCTGCCAGTTCATCACTTTTCTGCATGGCAAGGGTACGGCTTCGCACTTTTTCTAAGGCAGCTTCTATCTGTGATTCTCTGGCCTGTGTTTCTGCTTTTTGTAAATCAAGAAAACGGATATAGGCCTGTTCAAATACTTTTGCAAACCGCTTCAGGATTTGGTGAACACCCGAATCAAGCAGGTCAGCGGTAAAATTGGCAATCATAACAGCAGAATGTTTTTCGAAAGCACTTGCTAATTCATAATATTTCCGCTCGCGCAGCCAGTTCTTTTCTTTTTCAGGTATCGAACCCAGCTCGGCATGATCAAAGAAAAACTGAAACATGGCATTCTTTTCTTCAACCGTATATGATTTTGCATAAAAATCTGTTCCGTTATTTCTGGCATTCCATATATCGTTGTGGATTTTCGAATCGAAAAAAGTTGCCTTTACCTCATGCGCAGTAGAATGTTCCGGAGAAGCTACCCATTGTTCAAATTCTTTTGAACCTTCTTTGTACAAACAAATAATGGCCGACTTGTTTTCCATCGCAATACCTAAGTCCTGCAGCTTGCGTAACACTTCAATGATCACTGCTTTTAAATCATCACTGCGGTGCATGGCCAAAGAGCGGGAACGTACTTTTTCCAATGCAGCTTCAATCTGTGCTTCCCTTGTCTGGGCTTCTGCTTTTTGCAGATCGAGGAAACGGGTGTAGGACTGTTCAAAAACGTTTGCAAACCTTATAAGGATACTATTTTCTTCGGAACTGTGTAAACGGCCTTCGTAATTAACTATCGTAAAATAAAAATGCTTTCTAAAGACTGTTGTAAAACCGACACCCGGTTTGTCAAAAACATATTTTTTTCTTTCATCAGGAATATTACCTGCATCAGACTTTGAAAAAAAGTGGGTAAAGAATTTATCTTTTTCTTTTTTATCGCCGGTTAATGTGTCAAACTCTTTTTTTAAAGCTTCGCCCTCTTGCAAAAATCTAAAAAAAGCATTGTCATCATAAGGTACATAAATAAAAGAGGGATGCTCAACACCCGGTACCGATAACCATAAATTAAATCCTTTATCTGTAAAATTGGTGATGAAGTTGGCTGTTTCGAAAGAAAATCCCAGAGACTGGAGTTGATCAGTTACGGTTTTAATAACACCAGCCAACTGCTCGCTGCTGTGCATGGCCATTGTTGCAGATCGTATTCTTTCCAGTGCTGCTTCAATCTGTGCTTCTCTTGCCTGGGCTTC
>CBHRAM010000315.1:0-4598 GCA_966076165.1 uncultured Chitinophagaceae bacterium | reverse complement strand
TTTTTCACAGAATATTGATTCCATGATGAATGTGTATGCGGATCGTACTGCGCCGGAAAGGATACATATTCATTTTGATAAAAGCATTTATAATAAAGGGGAAACGGTCTGGTACAAAGTTTATATCCTGCACGGCAATGACACCGGCTACACCAGTATGAACATTTACCTTGAATGGTATGGTGCAGATGGAAAACCTGTTCGCCAGTCGGTAGCACCCATCGTTCTTTCTGCTTCTTCGGGCTCTTTTGATATACCCGCAGATTATAAAGGAGAATTGCTTGAAGTAAGGGCATTTACACGCTGGATGCTGAACGACGATCCTGCATTCATCTATCGAAGACAGTTGGTGATTAATAACAGTAATACGAAAAGAACAGATCCTCCTGTCAGTAAAACCCGTGTAACTGTTTTTCCTGAAGGCGGGTTTTTGATACAAGGCCTTCGTTCCCGTATCGCATTCAAAGCCACCAATGGATATGGCAATCCTGTTTTGATCAAAGGTGTTTTAACAGACGATGCAAACAACACTCTCGATTCGATCCGGGTACTTCACGATGGCATGGGTAGTTTTTTCCTGACCCCACAAGCCGCACATAATTACCAATTAATCTGGACAGATGAAAAGGGTGTAACAGGCTCAACCCCTATCCCCGTTACAAAAACAGAAGGAGCACAATTGGGGGTTACCAGAAATAATGACAAAGCTTTGTTCCGCATAGAGCGCAGTGCAACTGTGCCCGACAATTTTAAAAAGATGAACCTGGTCATTCATATGAACCGTGTGGGCCTTTACCAGGTGGCCATCAATACCGTTGAAAAAAACAGTATCCAATCACAAATACCTGTCAACGATCTGCCAACGGGCTTACTGCAGTTCACACTGTTTACTTCAGACTGGATCCCTGTTGCAGAACGGGTTATGTTTATCAATAACCGTGCACATGAATTTACTGTAAACCTTAGCACTCCGTTGATCAATACTACTGTGCGGGGAAAGAATGTACTCGAACTGGATGTTCCGGATACATTGTTTACGAATATGTCGCTGGCCATAACCGACGCCGCGCTGAGCCCGCCTGATCAGCATACGATCTTTTCTGATATCTTTTTGGCCAGTGAGATCAAGGGTAAAGTATATAACCCCGGATACTATCTGTCGGGCAATACGGATGAGATAGCTGCCCATCTCGATCTGGTGATGCTTACGAATGGCTGGCGCCGGTTTGACTGGGATAAGATCAAAGCGCATATAGCTCCAAGAATTGAACATCCGGTTGAAAATGAGTACATGAAATTAATAGGGAAGGTGTCTGGTATAAAAAGCGGGAAGCCAAGTGAATTAAACATGATCATTGTTAACAAAGACAGCAGCAGACAGTTTGTTTCGGTTGCGCTGCAAAAAGAGGGCAGCTTTGAATACCCTGCCATTCTTTTCGATACGGCCAGGATCCTTTATAGTATCAACAATGACCCATCACTTACTGAAAAAGTAAAACTGCAGATGCAAAATGGGTTATTACAGTTACCCCCGAAAAACATTTCACCCATAAATAATGAGTTAGTTATAACAGATGATATACAGCTAAAGGGTAAGCTGGATATTTTATGGGCAGAACAGGAACTGCTCAGAAAAAAAATGGCTGAAACAACTTTACAGGAAGTGACTGTTACAACCAAAGTAAAAACAACAGAAGGAAAACTTGATGAAAAATACACATCCGGGTTTTTTAAAGAAAGCCCTACAAAAAAAGCATACATATTGGATATGACGGATCCAAAGATGGTAACCTCCGCACAAACGGTCATTGAATACCTGGTGAACAGAATACCGGGATTGTTAGTGGGCGCCGGTGGCTGGAAGCAGTGGCGGGGGCATGCTCCCGTTCTGTATCTTAATGAAATGCGTGCCGATCTGGCAACGATCAGAGATGTTCCGTTGCTGAATGTTGCCATGATAAAAGCCTTTCCACCAATATTTATGTTTGCGCCTGGTGGAGGAGCCGGAGGAGCCGTTGCTGTGTACACAAAAATGGGCAATGACTACACGCCACCAGAGTTACCCGGACTCCAGTCTGTACACTTGGCGGGCTACACGATGTTTAAAGAGTTTTACAATCCTAACTACGAGCAACCCGATAACGGATTTGCGAAACCCGATAACCGCACAACCCTTTACTGGAACCCTAACCTGATCACTAATCAAACACAGCAACGCTTGCGGGTTGAGTTCTTCAACAATGATTTTACGAAATCATTCAAACTGGTATTGGAGGGAATTAATGCGGCCGGGAAAATGGTGCGCGTGGAAAAAACAATAAATGCTAATGTGAAAATGGAATAAGAGTCCTTTATTGCTGACTGCAAAGTAAAAAGGGTTCACTATCAAAGTATTACCCTTTTTCCTGCCCCCCTTAATTGACAAAAACTGCAGCTTTTCCTGCTGTTTGTCACTTTAAATACAGCCCAAGAATAGGCAATAATGGGTTATTTTTATTTGATATAACCCAAATTCGTAGTAATTTGGGCTATATTAATGAAATAGACCCCAAATGCTGCAATTTTTGCCTATACAACAGGATATCGAAACCAAGACGGTTTTGCGTAAAGTTGCGATGGCGCATAAGGCTCTGGCCGAACTGAAGGGTGTGATCGGAACAATTCCGAATGAGCATATTCTTCTCGAAACCCTTACACTTAGTGAGGCAAGGGAGAGTTCAGCCATTGAGAATATTATAAGCACTTTTGATGAGGTATATCAAACCAGTTTGTTTAGTGATCAGTTTGCAAGTCCGGCAGCAAAAGAAGTACATCAATATGCCAAAGCATTAATTGAAGGGTTCCGGCTGGTTAGAAAAAGCGGGATCATTACCAGTAATCATATACTTCAGATCCAGAAAGTAGTAGAGCAAAATGATGCCGGATACAGGAAGTTACCGGGAACTAAATTGCTGAATGACAAAACCGGTGAAGTGGTGTATACTCCCCCACAAGACCATGAGTCTATTGTTGCGTTGATGAATAATCTGGAACTTTTTATTAACGATGATTCTCAAATGGACATAGACCCCTTAATAAAAATGGCCATCATACATCATCAGTTTGAGAGTATCCATCCGTTTTATGATGGTAATGGCAGAACAGGCAGAATCATAAATATTTTATATCTGGTTCAAAAAGAATTGTTGCATTTGCCCATACTTTACTTAAGTCGGTATATTATCAGGAATAAAACGGACTATTACCGTCTGTTACAAGATGTACGGTCAAGCCAAAATTGGGAGGAATGGTTACTTTATATGTTGGATGGAGTTGAAAAAACCGCATCAGAAAGTGTAATATTGATCAACTCCATGAAGCGTCTTATGCAGGAATATAAAATTCTGATAAGAAGTAAATATCCAAAAATGTACAGCCAGGATTTGCTGAATAATCTTTTCAAATATCCGTATACAAAAATTGAATTTATACAATCAGACCTTCAGGTAAGCCGAAATACTGCAATCCGTTACCTTGAAGAATTGGTAAAGGCAAATATTCTTGTAAAACATAAAATTGGCAGGGAGAATTTTTATGAGAATAAACAGTTATTTAAATTGTTGAGTGGGAAATAAAAAAGGTTATACTATCAAAGCATAACCCTTTTACTCTTTTTGGCTGCCTCTGCTATGTCAGAGTTAAACCCTTTATATGACAGTTTGAAGAAAATCTATGATTTGAGCCAGATTTTGAACGAAAACGGCCTCATTGAATAGACGATTCTTATTATCTGTTCTGATAATAACCATCCCTGTTATAAAAAATTACCTTGTTGAAACAGTATTCCAATCTTTTCCAAAAACCCGTTGAAGGGTTGATGAGGTTCGCGCCTTCGCAGTAGTGCGTATCAAAATCTCCTGTTGTTCAATTTTTTTGAACATTTCATTGGTTAGCATTACTGAGAGGGTATTCTCGATGTTAAGGTTCAGACCCAACTTATTACCCAGCAAAAGTTTAGCCGGGCCAATTAACTTATCCCATTCCTGGGCAATTTTATATTCATTTAATGCATTGCGCATAATGGGTTTTACTGCCCCGCGCAATGTATCGCCTACTGTTCTGCGTAAATAATCTGTTGCCGCTGTACCACCATTTTTTACAATGCCAATGGCATCCCTGATAGACATATGGCTGATGCCGTCAATAAAAATAGGTGCTGATTTGGAAGCTGCGTCAATGGCAGCATTATCCAATGTATTGGTAAACCGGTTGAGTTCTGAAGCGAGCCCCAGTCTGTCTAAAGTTTGTACTACTTTTTGGGCCTCCTCGGGTAAAATGGCACTTAATAAAACCTCTTTACTAAATGAGCCTTTCTGACCCAAATTATTTGCACCAAAATTAGATCCAATGATTAGTGCTTCTTTAATCGCACCGGCAGCATCGGCTTCCGACAAAATATTACTCAGTGATTGTAAGGTACTGCAGCCACTGAGGCCCATACTACTGAGTATAAAAATGGCAATGATGATTCTTTTCATTTTAGTATAATTTAATTTGCTTTTTCTATTGAACTATCACAATACTACGCACTTATTGAGGTGTGGAATAGAGTAGGACGC
>CBHRAM010000314.1:0-4603 GCA_966076165.1 uncultured Chitinophagaceae bacterium | reverse complement strand
CATATCATACTTGCCATCAGCAAAATTGAGGCATGACTGAAAATCCATAAAATCTTCATGCGTGTATTTGATACCGGCAAAATTTTTCAGTTTACCATCCAATGCCTGTAAAAGGCCGATCATCGGAAACTCAACGCCGGTAAGCACCGGGATATGGTAATAATAAAAAGGGATCTCAGGAACCGCTTCTGCAATAGCTATGCAGCAGGCAGCCAGCATTTCTACATTAGCCGGTTTAAAATAAAAAGGCGAGGTAAATGCTACAGCATATAGACCGATACCCCGGGCATGTTTTGCGAGATCGATGCAATCAGCGATGCAGGTGCCACCCACCAAAGGCATTACTTTAAAATTGATATCATTTTTTGTGCAATGCGCCCAGGCTTCTGCCACTTGTTTTTTTTCTTGAAGGGTAAGTGAAACGCCTTCACCTGTGGACCCATTGATAAATGCACCATTCACACCGTTTTCTTTTAACAATTCGTAATAGGCGGGTATAACGGAAAGATTTAATGATCCATCCGTGTGCATTGGAGTGAAAGGCGCAGCGATCAATCCCTGCAGGTGTTCTATTTTCATAACGGTAACTTAAAAATTATTCTTCAAAAATCAACATTTTAATTAAACCGGGGATAGAGATCCCCGGTTAATATGCATCAATAACCAACTGCCATGCCTGGTTGAAAAACTACGATTGGCTTTCCAACCAGAAACTGCGCATGAACCTGTTTTATTTAAAATGTCGGATAACCCGGATTTTGTACCAAAGACCTGTTATTGGTCAGACTACTTCTGTCAATCGGCCAAAGCATACGAAACGCTTCATTGGTAGGCATCGTTGTATTGGCAAACACATAGCTGTCTCCTGCCCTTCTCAGATCATACCATCTTTTTCCTTCAAACACAAATTCCAGAAAACGTTCCTGCAAAACAGCGTCTTTGGGTTTTGCATCAACTGCCTGGTTAGGATATCCATGAACGGCTGCATTGTAGGCAGCACCATAAGCTCTTGCCCTCACCAGGTTGATTTCTGTTGCAGGGTTCTCACCTAAGATCACTTTTGCTTCTGCCAATAATAACAGCAGGTCTGCATACCGATAGATCGGATAATCATTGGTGTATGAACGTGCCCCGGCATTTTGTTCACCCTGGTACTTGCTCACAAAACATCCGGCCATTACGTATTTACCGGCTACCAGATTATACGCAGGCTGAATAGATGCCCATTTACGGCTATCCAGGTCATTGAACTTTCTGAATGTTGCGATCCTGATCGGTGCACGTAATAGTCCACCCCAGTTATCAGTCGTCACATTGAATTTCCGGTTACCCACAGAATCATAATAGTTTGCGATCAACCCTGATTGCGGATAAAAAGTTCCGGCAAAGGGCAATGAACTTTCATTCAACACATTTCTTACAGCAAAAATGATCTCACTGTTACCACGGTTGGTGGTTGCAAAAATATTTGCATAAGAGGATTGCAAAGAAAGTCCGGCTGTGTTTGACTGTGCATCTGTTAATGCTGTTTTTGCGATTGCTGCATCAGTTGCACCGCCACCGTTGGCAGCTGTCCACAGATACACTTCACCTTTCAGCATCAGGCTTGCGGGCTTGGACCAATACGATTTTGTATTCTTAAACGTATAGTTTGTTCCGAAATTGGTGATGGAATTATCAATATCATCTTTGATCAGCTTCAACACATCTGCTTCCGGAGATGCAGCTTTGGCAAGACTGGCAATATCGATAGAGGTAGTAGGCTCTGTCTGTATGATCACTTTACCCCATGTCCTGTACATATGGAAATAATAGTAAGCCCTCATTCCATAAGCAATCCCTAAGTAATAACTTTTGTTGGCAGCGGTAACAATATTGGTACTGTTCAGTTTGCTGATGAGCAGGTTGATCTGTACAATATTGGAATAGAACCCGCCAAACGCAGATACACCCGGATTATCCAGATCAAGGTTATTGGTCCATAATCTTTCTACACCCTGGGTAGCTTCGCCTGTAAAGGCTGAACTGGATCCGGGATCTGTTCCAAAAATATCAGAACGCATTTCTCCGAGATATTGAAAAGTGCTTACACTGTTTCTGAACCGGCTATGAATACCCGATACAAAAGCATCCACCTGTTCCGGTGTTTGCCAGAAATTGGCATCACTGATGCTGCTCACCGGTGCCAGTTCTATTTGCTTGGTACAGGAACTTAGCATAGATAACAGTGTAAGTCCTGATAATATGATGATACTATTCTTTTTCATAAAATAAGTTGTTAGATATGTTTAAAAGGAAACCTGCACGCCCAATACAAATGATTTAGGTGTTGGATACGTACCTGCATATACACCACTGATAGAACCTCCTGAAATTGGCGGTTCAGGTGATGGGCCGGTAAACTTGGTGATATAGAACAGGTTGCTTACGCTGGTATATATTTTTGCCTGCGATAAGAACTTCGTTCTCGCTAACAATGCTTTTGGAAACTCATATGATAAAGTGATTTCTCTGCAAGCCAGGTAATCTCCTTTCTCATAAAAACGTGAGTTATTGCTTTGCAATACACTTCCTGCATTGTTGATACGCGTATAGTTCTTTTTACCCAACGGTGCCGCTACCTGATCGGCATAATACACTTTTGGAATATCTGTATTGGTATTGGTTGGTGACCATGCCTGTTTCTGCAGATCGAAATAGTTAAACGTTCCCTGGTAATTACCCAGTGTTCTTGCTACGAGATCGTTATAGATTGTGTGACCTAATGCAAATTCAAAACGTGAATACAGTGAGAACCCTTTGAAAGAAAGATTGGTTGTAAAACCACCTGTCCATTTAGGATTCACATTACCGATGTATACCTGGTCTCTTGAATCGATCGTGTCATTTCTGTCAACATCCATCCAGTTCACATCACCTGCGGTGATCTTGCCTGATCCATAAGTTACATTGGGTCCGCCAATACCTGCTACCACATCTCTCCTGTTACCGGCGATCTTGGCCACTTCTGCATCACTGGAAAAGATAGATACCTGTTTAAATGCATAGATATCACCGATCGCCTGTCCTTCCTGCAATCCACCTACCCAGATTACTTTTCCTGAAACGGGGTCAAACACCTGCATACCACCCTGTCTGTTATTATCATTGCCATTATTCGGTAACTGGATGATCTTGTTCTTTACAAATGAAGCATTCGCACCGATATCCAGGCGTAAGCCGTTGGCTTTATTGATCACGTTCATGTTCACTGCTACTTCGTAACCTTTATTCTGGTAAGTACCGAGGTTGGTTCTTACAGAGCCGAAACCGATATAGCTTGGCAATGATAAGTTGGTGATCAGATCACTGGTAATACGGTTGTAATAATCAAAGGTTAGTGTAAGTCTGTTTTTCAGGATACCGAGATCCAGTCCCAGATCGGTTGTTTTACTTTTTTCCCAATGCAGGTTATTATTGATGATACCGGTATTTAAGAACCCGGCTGCACCGTTATATAAACCCTGTGAGCCATATCCACCCTGTACTTCATACCTGCCGAGGCCGGACACATTACCATTCTGTCCATAGCTCAGGCGAGGCTTCAATGTATTGATATACCGGGAAAGGCCGCTTTTTTTGAAGAATTCTTCGCGATGTACATTCCATCCTGCAGACATCCCGGGGAAGAAACCGAATTTATTACCATCGGGTAAACTGGAAACTCCATCACGCCTGAACACCAATGAAAGCAAATATTTCTGGTCGTAATCATAATTCACCCTTCCAAAACTGGAAACGATCCTGTATTCCGATTTAGTAGTGTAGTTCACGCCTGCAGCAAAAGTAGTGGCGGCATTTACCGTATTGATATCATCGGTTGGCGCCAAAGTACCATCTACCTGCATATCGTATTGCTTGGTGCCATAATATTCTGCACCTACCATCGCACTCACATTGTGTTTGTTGGCAAAAGTTTTGGTGTAATTGGCGATCACATTGTATTGCTGCTGAAATGATCTTGAGAAAGTTGCATAGGATTCTCTGGTTGTATTACTGTATGACTGGGGTACGGTAAAAATATTGGTATACAACTGTGTGGCCCTGCTGAAGCCCTGGTCAAGCGATTCAAAGAGATAGCCTGCACCGGTTGCCTTGATATAGAAATTAGGCAACAGATCCCATTTGATGGAAGAATTGAAAGTGATCCTGTTTACTTCATTGGTCACATCTCTTTTTCCCAGCCAGTATAAAGTATTACCATCGGTATTACCATTGCCCGGGTTGGGTTGTGTTTTGGCAGAATCGAGCCATGGGTTAAATGTGGGCCAGATAGCCATGGTACGGTATAAAGTATTTACTTCCGAACCGATCACACCTAATTGTGAAGAGGTAGATAAAGTAACGCCCGAGCTTACTTCGAGGTTAGGCTTGATTTTATAAGAACCATTCACATCTCCTGAAAATCTTTTATATCCTGATCCGATGATCACACCGTTCTCTTTATAGTAATCAAAACTGGCAAAGTATTTTCCTTTCTCGTTGCCACCGGTTACGTTCAGGTAATGGTCCTGGGTATAGGTATCCTGAAATACCAAGTTCTCTACTTCTTTACTATGGTCTT
>CBHRAM010000313.1:0-4605 GCA_966076165.1 uncultured Chitinophagaceae bacterium | reverse complement strand
GGGAAATTTGAATGGTTAAACATCATTCAGCGTACGCTCATTCTATCCCTGGCCCATGTTCATTCCTAAATTATTCAACACACTCAAAACCTATAACCGCAGCCAATTTGGCAAGGACCTGATGGCGGGGCTGATCGTAGGTATTGTGGCATTGCCGCTGGCGATAGCGTTTGCCATTGCATCGGGTGTTTCTCCGGAGAAGGGTTTATATACGGCCATCATTGCCGGTTTTGTTATTTCGGCATTAGGTGGCAGCCGTGTGCAGATCGGTGGCCCTACCGGTGCTTTTATTGTGATCGTATACGGCATTGTGCAAACCTATGGAGTCAATGGTTTGATCATTGCCACATTTATGGCGGGCATCATGCTGATCGCTATGGGTTTTGCTAGGCTGGGTTCGGTGATCAAATTTATTCCGCATCCATTGATCGTTGGTTTTACGAGCGGGATCGCCTTGCTGATCTTTTCTTCACAGGTTAAAGATTTTTTTGGCTTACAGATGGGGGCGGTGCCGGCAGATTTTATTGATAAATGGAGGGTGTATATTGAACATATCGGTTCTGTTAATGTGGAAGTGGTTATTGTGGCAGTGGTTACGGTTGTCATTATTGTATTATGGCCAAAGATCACCCATAAGATCCCGGGTTCATTGATTGCGATTTTGGTAACCACTGCTGCCGTCAATTTTTTGCATTTACCGGTAGAAACCATCGGCAGCCGTTTTGGAAAAATTCCATCTTCCCTTCCTTCACCGGTGATCCCGCATCTGGATCTGTCGATCATCAAGAATCTTATTCAACCCGCATTTACCATTGCTTTATTGGGAGGGATTGAATCGCTTTTATCAGCGGTGGTTTCTGATGGAATGATCGGTGGCCGGCATAAATCCAATATGGAACTGATCGCCCAGGGCGTGGCCAATATTTTTTCTTCTCTGTTTGGCGGGATCCCCGCAACCGGTGCGATTGCGAGAACGGTCACCAATGTAAAGAACGGCGGACGCACGCCCGTAGCAGGTATGGTGCATGCGGTCGTCTTGTTGCTCATCATGGTATTTGTAGGTAAATGGGCCGCATTGATTCCTATGGCCACGCTGGCAGGTATACTGGTGGTGGTGGCGTATAATATGAGTGAGTGGGAGAGTTTTGTGGCGGTGTTAAAAGGTCCGCGCAGCGACAGCGCTGTTTTGATCACCACTTTTCTGTTAACCGTGATCGTTGATCTTACCGTAGCCATTGAAATAGGTATGGTGCTTGCTGTATTCCTGTTTATGCGCAATATGATCAAAGTGAGTGAAGTGAATATGCTTACCCATCAGCCGGAGAATGCCGGTAATGCAATAGATAAAGACGGGATCCAGAATTTTATCATTCCCAAAGAGGTAGAAGTATTTGAGATCAGTGGCCCACTGTTCTTTGGGGCTGCCTATAAATTTAAAGATTCAATTAAGTTCATTGAGAAAAAACCCAGGGTGCTCATCATCCGTATGCGGTATGTGCCTATTATTGATGCAACCGGTATCAGCAGCATCAAAGATGTATACAAAGAAACGAAGCACATGGGTATTAAACTCATCCTCTCAGAAGTGAACAATGAAAAAGTATTGGAGGAACTAAGGAAAGCGAGGCTGGTATTTGCCATTGGTAAAGCCAATGTGACCGACTCGTTTGAACAGGCACTGGAAAGAAGCCGGGAAGTGATCAGGGATGGCATTGTCAGATGATAGTCATCATCAAGAATGACCTTTACCCAGGCTTATTTTCACTGTTCAATAATTTTCTCATGCCCCAGCCTAACCCCACACCTGCACCGGAAAAAATTACTGCGGCGATCATAAACAGGATCAGTTCAAATGGCCATAAATTATGATTGCTGGGGTCGATGAAAATATCGATAACGATCTTGAGAATGATAGCGAGAATAAAGCCTCCCGCCACTGTAAAGAAAATGGTCTTATTCTTGTCTTTGACCCGGAAAGCCATATAAGTCGCCAGAAGAAATACCAGTACTTCTGAAATGATCATGAACATTCCTTTACTATATGTATGATAGTTCAGAAACCAGATAGGCAGGCCTGCTGCCAGCGTAGCTGCGATAAACAGTCTTTTTTCATTGAAAGGGTTCAGCATCTTTAAAAATACATTTTATTCTTTAGTCAATACAATATCGTAATTACCCGTTAGTGTATTTCCTGTTTGGGTAAAACGGGTAACGGGAAATTTTTGTTTGATGGCCCAATCTTTCCAGTACTTGTCTTTCATAGCCGGGTCATCTTCAAATGCCATTTGTATGCTGAAGGGTTCATACCCTTTTTCAACGATCTGAATATGGATATGCTGCGGAATAAAGCGGCCCTCATATTTGTTGGGGTAGGTGCCTGGGTGAATGGTCCCGAATGAATATTTCCCGTCCTTATCAGTAACCAGATACCCGAAAAGCCTTGGATCCGGCTCGTTCATTCTTTTGGAAGCAGAATCGGTAGGTGCATAATACCCTTTGGCATCGGTATGAAAGACAAACAGTTTTATGTTTTTTAACGGATTCCCTTTTGTGTCTTTTACGGTTCCCTTAATGATAACCGGTTGCCCGGCTTCTTTAGTTGGCGGAATATGAATAGTTGAAAAACGGGCATGGGCTGATAAAAAATCCCTGATCTCCTTACGCTCTGCAATACTTAATTGTATATAATGTTCTGATACCAGAAATGAAAGGTTTTCGTAAGAATGATGATCAGTAGGGTTTAACAGGAATGCTTTTTCGAATTGGGTTATCCTGGATTGAAAACTCTGTGCGTACCCGGAAATAATCAACAATTGCAGTATACATAAGACAAATGCCCGTGTTGTTTTTCTCATAGTAATACTTTTTTGTTTACTGCTTCAAGGTTTCAATAAGAGAGGAACGAAGAAAAAAAGAGTCTTTGTATTTCGGAAACACTTTTTTTCTTCGTTCTTCTTCTAGCGAAAATCTATTGTCTGTTTTCACACCATAGCTAGCGTCATGACAAGTGTTACTGCCTTTAAGTTAATAAAAAAGCCTTAACAGGATTGCTAAGGCTTTTCAAAAAAGGTTGAACGGTCATTACAGATCAAATACGATACCCTGTGCCAGTGGTAGTTTATCGCTCCAGTTAATGGTGTTGGTTTGTCTGCGCATATAAGCTTTCCAGGCATCACTGCCGCTTTCGCGGCCGCCACCGGTTTCTTTTTCGCCACCAAACGCGCCGCCGATCTCTGCACCGCTGGTGCCGATGTTCACATTAGCGATACCGCAATCACTGCCGGCATGTGAAAGAAATAATTCCGCTTCGCGCATATTTACTGTCATGATAGAAGAGGAGAGTCCTTGCGGCACGCCATTCTGCAAAGCAATAGCTTCCTCCAGTGTCTTATATTTCATCAGGTATAAGATAGGCGCAAAAGTTTCGTGTTGTACAATGGCCATTTCATTTTTTGCTTCGGCAATACAGGGTTTTACATAACACCCGCTTTCATATCCCTTGCCTTCAAGTACACCGCCGTCTACAATAAAGTTTCCGCCCTGGTCTTTGCATTGCTCAATAGAATGGAGATACATCTTTACAGCATCCGTATCGATCAACGGGCCTACATGGTTATGTGTATCCAAAGGGTCTCCGATGCGGAGCTGCCCATAGGCTTTGATTAATTTTGCTTTGAATGCATCATACACGCTTTCCTGTATGATGAGCCTGCGTGTAGTGGTGCAACGTTGTCCTGCTGTGCCTACTGCACCAAAAACAGAACCGATGAGTGCCATATCAAGATCGGCATCTTTGGAAATGATGATGGCATTATTTCCACCCAGTTCCAGGATGCTTTTGCCCAAACGGGCAGCTACTGCAGCACTCAAGGCTTTACCCATCCTTGTTGAACCGGTGGCAGATACCAGTGGAATACGGGTATCGTTACTCAACCATTCACCCACTTCTCTTCCGCCCTGTATCAATCCATTCACACCTTCGGGTACATTATTTTTTGCAAAAACTTCTGCAACGATTTTCTGAACAGCAATGCCGCAGAGCGGTGTTTTTTCACTGGGCTTCCAGATGGTTACATTGCCACATACCCAGGCCAAAGCACTGTTCCAGCTCCATACGGCAACAGGAAAATTGAAGGCCGAGATAATACCCACAATGCCCAATGGGTGCCACTGCTCGTACATGCGATGCGAGGGTCTTTCGCTATGCATGGTTAACCCATATAACTGTCTGGAAAGCCCTACTGCAAAATCGCAGATATCGATCATTTCCTGTACTTCGCCATAACCTTCCTGCAGGCTCTTGCCCATTTCGTAGCTTACCAGTTTGCCAAGGGCTTCTTTATTTGTGCGTAAGGCATCACCTACCTGTCTCACAATTTCACCACGTTTGGGTGCCGGCCATGTGCGCCATACCCCGAAAGCTTCCTGTGCTTTTGTGATCACAGCTTCATACGCTGTTTTATCGGCAGCCGCCACGGTACCTATTTGTTTGCCATCAACAGGAGAGAAAGAAGCTATCTTACCACCCGTACTGTTTATCCATTCAATACCGGTAGAAACACCGGCGTTATGTTCGCTAATACCAAGTTGCCTGAGGAATTCCAT
>CBHRAM010000312.1:0-4610 GCA_966076165.1 uncultured Chitinophagaceae bacterium | reverse complement strand
TGCAACTGGAAGCAATGGCCAAAAGGTGTAGTTATCATTCTTACGATTATTATAATCTTCCATTGGTGGATGGAGTGATAGATTGGCGGCAACTGATCAGTGAATTGATCGAAGACTGGTCGCAAAAAGAATCGAATGAAGTCATAGCCTGGAAATTCTTTTATTCGCTGGCCCGTGCCATCTCTCGTATCAGTGATCATTATTTTATTGATAAGATCGCTTTCAGTGGTGGGGTATTTCAGAACAGTTTGCTGGTAGATATGTTGATCGAGATGATGCATCATAAAAGACATCTGTTCTTTCACAAACAACTTAGCCCGAACGACGAATGCATCAGCCTCGGGCAACTCGCATGGTATAGTATGTTTGGAGATAACAGCAGAACATCAGGTAACGATCAAAAAAAAACTCATAATATAAGATCCTCTGCCGGCTGGCAGGTATTCTAATTTCATTTTTAAAAAAGCAAGATCATGTGTTTAGCCATCCCCGGAAAGATCCTCGTTATTACAGAGCAGCTGGATGACACTTTCCGCAAAGGAAAAGTTTCTTTCGGCGGCATCACCAAAGAGATCAATCTCTTTATGGTCCCTGAAGCCAAAGTAGGCGATTATGTGCTGGTACATGTAGGTGTGGCCATTAATGTAGTGGATGAAGAAGAAGCGAAGCAAACATTTAATTATTTGAAACAAATGGGAGAAGTAGAAGAACTGAACGACACACCCTAGCGAATCTTCGTGCCTTCGCGTCTTCGCGGTTAGTCTGCTTAACCGCAAAGACGCTGAGACGAAAGGGTTCGCGAGGAGAAAACACTATAATCATTCAAATACTGGTCATGAAATTTTTATCAGAATATAGAGATCCGGAATTGGTGAAGGAATATGTAGAAGAATTACATAAGATAACCACGAAGCCCTGGACACTCATGGAGATCTGTGGCGGACAAACACATAGTTTGGTGAAGAATGGTATTCTGGATATGCTTCCTGAAAAGATCACCATGGTGCATGGTCCCGGCTGCCCGGTATGTGTTACCAGTGTAAGTGTGATTGATGAAGCCGTTTTTCTGGCAGAACAGCCCCATACGATCTTATGTTCTTTCGGCGATATGCTTCGTGTGCCCGGCAGTAAGAAAAGTTTGCTCGAAGCAAAAGCGGAAGGGTCCGATGTTCGGATCCTCTATTCTCCATTGGAAGCAGTTGAACTGGCCAAACAAAACCCGGATAAGCATGTGGTGTTCTTTGCCGTAGGTTTTGAAACAACGGCTCCCGCCAATGCCTTAAGTGTGGTGCATGCGGCACAACAAAATATAACCAACTATAGTATACTGGCTTCTCATGTATTGGTGCCACCAGCTATGGAAGCTATCTTGAGTGATGATGAAAACCTGATAGATGGATTTCTGGCTGCCGGACATGTTTGCACCATCATGGGTATGGAAGAATATTATCCTGTGGCAGAAAAATACCAGATCCCTATTGTGGTAACTGGTTTTGAACCCGTTGATCTTTTGCAGGGGATCTTGATGGCGGTAAAACAACTGGAGAACAGCGAATACAAAGTAGAAAACCAATACGTGCGCAGTGTGCAACGTGAAGGCAACCAGATGGCGCAGGATACGATCCATAAAGTATTTGCCGTGAGTGACCGTGTGTGGCGGGGCATAGGTGCTATTCCGCAAAGTGGCTATGAAGTGAATGATGCCTACAAACAATACAATGCCCGTGTTCGGTTTGCTATCGATATTCCATTGGCAGAAGAGAACAAAGAATGCATCAGCGGTGATATTATGAAGGGATTGAAAAAACCGAAACAATGTCCCAATTTCGGAACCAAATGTAAACCCGAACATCCGCTGGGCGCGCCCATGGTGAGTAGCGAAGGAGCTTGTGCGGCTTATTATCATTATAGCTTCAATGCCATGGAAGAAAATATTGCTGTATAACTAAAACATAGTCCCTTGTCCGATAAACTTTCTTTTCAATTATCCTGTCCCATGCCCAAATTCGATTTTGATGTGATCACTATGGGCCATGGCAGCGGCGGATTGCTTACACACCGTTTGTTACAGAGCGGCGTGTTTGATGTGTTGAAGAATGATATGCTCGACCAGCAGCATGACGGTGCTTCCTTTGAGCTGAACGGCAGAACGGCTTTCAGTACCGATAGTTATGTGATATCGCCCATCTTTTTCCCCGGAGGAAATATCGGCGAACTGGCAGTGAACGGTACCGTGAATGATCTTGCGATGTGCGGTGCTTCTCCCAAATATCTGTCACTGGCATTTATCATTGAAGAAGGATTTACCATGGAAGCTTTCTGGGAGATCCTCGTTGGCATTAAATCTGCCGTGAATAAATCCGGTGTAATGATCGTAACCGGCGATACCAAAGTAGTAGAGAAAGGAAAGGGAGACCAGATCTTTATCAACACATCCGGTATTGGAATCATCCATCCAAAAGCACAGATCCATCATAACAATATCAAAGCAGGTGACCAGATCATTCTCAGCGGAAATCTGGCACAGCATGGCATTGCCATCATGAGTAAACGCCAGGGCCTGGAGTTTGAAACAGATATTGTTAGTGATTCAACTAACCTCAATCATACCATCAGTTCTTTATTAGATGCATTGGGTGATAAAGTAAAATTCCTGCGTGATCCCACACGCGGCGGCCTGGCTTCTGTATTAAATGAACTGGCTGAAATGCGCAAGCTGGGATTTGTGATCGACCAGAATCAGATCCCGCTTGACGAACAGGTAGAAGGTGCCTGTGAAATGCTGGGCCTTGATCCCTTATATGTAGCCAATGAGGGTTTGTTTGTTGCCATCGTTGATAAAGATGCTGCTGCGCAGGCTATAGAACTTTTGCATAAAGATGACAACGGTACGAAAGCCGCTATTATCGGAGAGGTTACCGAAACACATCCCGGTAAAGTGATGATGAAAAGCAGGATTGGCGGGCATAGGGTGGTGGGCTATCTTACCGGTGAACAATTACCGAGGATCTGTTAAAGAATACAATAGGGCTTTCCTTTTCCGCTATTGATTTCCTGCCTCTATCTCTAAAAACGAGATATCTCACAATAGACCGATGGAAGGAAATATCATTTGATACTCCATCCATCAGTCTATTGAAAAATTTATTCGGTTACAGCGGCCTTCTTCCTTCAATCACACGAAGAATGACAGCGATGATGGCGATCACCAGGAGAATATGTATGATACCCCCTGAATTATAGCCTACGAACCCGATCAGCCAGCCAATGATCAGGATTACAGCGATGACGTACAAAATGTTTCCCATCTGAAATGTTTTAGTAGTGAATGTATTGGTTCTTGCTATTCTGATTATAACGATGTGATGATTTTATTGATCTCATCCTTTGTTTTACCCAGTTTTACCTGTAACCTGCCCAGCATTTCTTCGTGTTTCCCTTCTACCAGTAAGAGATCATTATCGGTAAGCATGGCAAATTTCTGTTTCAGTTTTCCTTTGGTTTCGTTCCAGTTGCCTTTTAACTCTGTTATGTTTGTCATAGTATTTTTATTAGCGTGAATGTATTATCACTATGTAAAGTTGAGATTATATCTGTGTGTTGTGTTACATGTTTCGACAAACGAATTACACTATTCACAGAGGGTTCTTAAAAACAAAACCACTTTTTTTTAGGAAAAGTGGTTTTGAAATGATCTTGCTATAATGTTGTTTAGTGTTTGTCATGTCCTTTACCCCTGTTATCATGGCCATTGTCTTTATCGTCTTTGCCATTACCCCTTCCTCTTCCGTTGTTACCATTGTTGCCCTTCCATTTATCATGTTCAGGATGGTTTTTGATCTCGAAATATTTTTCTTCGTGACTGTTACGGATAATCTGTTGGCTATGGTTGTTCTTATAGCTGGCATATTGGTTTCTGTAACGCTCTGCATTGCGATAGGGGCGGTCGTCATTAACGACTACTTTATAGCCGCTGTATAGATCATAATTGCGGTAACGACCGGGTAAAGAAGGACTGAAGATCCAGCGGCCACCGTCCTGGTAAATGTATTGACGGTTAGGGATACTGTAGAACACATCAATGTCCGGCATGTAATAATAATCTGCGCGATCATATCCTACAGGACCCCAGACAGGTTGAGAACCAATATTAACATTCACACCGATACGAACCTGCGCATCTGCAGGCTTTGATAAAAAACTGCCGAATGATACGGCGATAATTAAAATGATCTTTTTCATGTACTGATTTTTGAGTGTATGGGATCTGCTTAAAAACGGGAACAGCAGTTGAATTCCGGAAATATAACTGAACAGGTAAAATGTAAAATTGCGTGTTTTTAGCAGGATAACTGTTACAGGAGTATGATATTAAATTGCATAATTCACGGGTATCATGCAGCTTGCCGGTTCAGTATATTACTGTTTATTGTCGGAAACTGTGTTCAAACACATAGGCCATAAAGAAAAAGGGGCATATAAGTTATTCACTCTATGCCCTGATTCCTGTAACATGGTTTTAAAAAATAAATTATGAGGCAACTGTTGCCTGATATTACAGAGGATCACATTCTTTCCATATACCATTTAAGCTGTGATTCTGTTTTTTT
>CBHRAM010000311.1:0-4616 GCA_966076165.1 uncultured Chitinophagaceae bacterium | reverse complement strand
CCCGGGCGTAAACGGATATGCTCTTTCCAATCGAGCGATTTGATCGATTCTTCGTTGTATTCAAATAAATTCTTCTCGTCTGCCATTGTCAATCGTTTAATAAGTCCTAGCACCCCCTCTGCCTGCGGCATCTCCCCCTGGTAGGGGGCGAGAGTTTAGTTGAGGTAGTACTCTTAAGTACATTCCAACTCTCCGCAAATTTTCCTCCCCTCCCAGGGGAGGTGTCCGCGATAGCAGGACGAAGGGGTACAACCCGCAAATCTAACCACCTCACACAGCAGCCCAATTTTACTTTTCTACAAATCGTCCCAGAATGTGGATAAAACCCGTAAAAACCTGAATTTACTGCTATCCAAACGGGGTAAAACTTAGATTTGCGCCATCAAAACACCTGATCCACATATTGAGACCAATCTGGAAGCAATTGCTGCGTTTTCAGAATCACATTCCGCTGAGAATGACCGCTTTAAGGTATTTCTGAAAGAAAGAAACCGTGAGCAGATCGACGAACTCGTATTTGCGCTGGATAAAGCCATTTCTCCCCGGATCAGCTGTACCGATTGCGGCAACTGTTGTAAAAGCCTGATGGTGCTGATCAATGATGAGGAGGCCGATAACCTTTCCCGGCACCTCGGCCAATCGAGAGAAGCTTTCGACAATGAATACCTGGAAAAAGGCAGCAACGGCCTCATGATCATGAACCGGATGCCCTGCCCCTTTCTCAGCGATAATAAATGCAGCGTTTATGAACATCGCTTTGAAGGCTGCAAAGAATTTCCCGCATTACACCTGCCGAATTTTAAAGACAGGCTCTTCACCACATTCATGCATTATGAAAGATGCCCGATCATTTTTAATGTGGTGGAGCAATTGAAAGATGAGATGGGGTTTGAGAGAGATGATAGCTTTCGTGAGGCGTGAATAGTGAGTAATATAAAAAATGTATCATTCACGATTGACCACTCACCACTCACGAAAATAAATATTTGAGGTAACTTCACCCCATGGTAAAATTTGGCATTGATATCCTCCTCGCAGATCCCCCTGAGTGGAAAAGAGAACGTATCGGATTGGTCACCAACCACGCAGCTACTACTAATCACCTAAGCCCCTCAAGAAAAGCATTACTGCAACGCTCTTTCAATATTCAAAAACTATTCTCACCTGAACATGGTTTAGATGTACTGGGCGCAGACGGGCATGAAATGAAAGACGGAACAGATGTATTGACCAGACTGCCCGTTATCAGCCTCTACAGTACCAAGCTCGCACCATCAGACCAGGATCTGGAAGATCTTGATATTGTTTTATTTGATATCCCGGATGTAGGCAGCCGTTTCTATACCTACTTATGGACGATGACGCATGTAATGGAAGCCTGTGCGAAAAACAAAAAAAAACTGATCATACTCGACAGGCCCAACCCTGTTTCCGGTGATCCCGGTTTGGCAGAAGGACCGATATTGGATATTGCTCAAGCATCTTTTATCGGCAGATGGCCCATACCTATCAGGCATAGCTGTACATTAGGTGAATTGGCTGTGTACTTTAATACAGAAAGAAAGATCAACTGCCCGCTGGAAGTGATCAGATGTGAAGGCTGGAACAGAACCGATTTTCAACCCGATTGGGGAATTGATTTTGTACCCACTTCGCCTGCGATACAGAACTTTCAAAGCATGCTTACTTATCCGGGACTTTGTTTACTCGAAGCCACCAATATCAGTGAAGGCCGTGGCACCAAAGATGCATTTCGTTTAGCGGGCGCACCCTGGATCAAGGGACAATCGCTTGCCACCATCATTGCAGATATTGGATTGGATGAGATCCATGTAACGGCACATACCTTTATTCCTTCCGACAGTAAATACAAGGGCGAAACCTGTAATGGGATCCTGATAGATGTAAAACATCCCGAATCTTTTCAACCCGTATTTTTTGGTTTGATGTTGATCCGGATCATCAAACAGGCATACCCGCAGGATTTTGACTGGGCGCCCTATCCTACCATGGTAAACCCAACCGGCAAGCAACATCTCGATAAATTATTAGGGATTACAGACAGTGAAAAATTATTCGCACTGCCACTTCCGAAATTTATTGCAGAGATCACCAAACTGACACAATGCAGGAGTTGGTCTGAGGAAATGCGGGATTACTTACTTTATTAAAATTGCACGCAAAGGCGCGAAGGCGCAGTTTAAATTGCGCATCTGCGCCTTTGCGTGCAAAAAAATAAAAGCTACATTTAATAACTAAATACAACATGCATGCGGATCATCCAATCAGTCGTTTTCCTTTTACTTGTAAGCATCAGTGCAACCGCACAACCCACCCTGAAAATGCTGGAATCCGGTAAACGCATCAGTATCCGCGGACTAAGTGTAGTGAACGACAATATCATCTGGGCCAGTGGCAGCGGCGGTTCTGTGGCAAGATCAACCGATGGCGGCAATACTTTTAACTGGATCAAAGTCCCCGGCTATGAGAAAAATGATTTCAGGGATATTGAAGCGTTTGATTCGAACACCGCTATCATTATGGGCATCACCACACCCGCTGTTATTTTAAAAACAATGGATGGCGGAAAGAATTGGAAAAAGGTTTTTGAGGATACTACGAAAGGTGCTTTTTTTGATGCAATGGATTTTGTAGACCCTGATCATGGTGTACTTGTTGGTGATCCAATTGGTGAATACATGTATGTTGCTGAAACTTTTAATAGCGGAGAATCCTGGAGAACGTTAAGCAGGTCAGATAAAATACCTGTCTCAGCAAATGGGGAAGCCTTCTTTGCTTCCAGCGGAACCAATGTGAAAGTGATCAGGTCAGGAGGTATCTTTATGGCCACAGGTGGCAAGGAATCCAATCTGTATAGCTTTAATGATATTGCTGATCAGCCTATTCCCATTATGAAAGGAGGCAATTCCACAGGTGCGAATTCTCTGGATTATTTATATACAAAGAAGAAAGGAATCATAGTTGGCGGTGATTTTTCGAAAGACACGATCGCTCAAAACAATTGTGCTTTATTTTCATACAAGAGTGGCAAATTCGAATTCACGGTTCCCAAAACTCCACCCCACGGCTACCGCTCCTGTGTGATCTATCTCGATGAAAAAAATCTTCTCACCTGCGGCACATCCGGGATCGATATCTCAAAAGATGGCGGTATGAACTGGGAACTGATCTCCAAAGAAAGCTTCCATGTTTGTCAGAAAGCCAAAAAAGGAAAAGCCGTTTTTCTCGCCGGCAGTAATGGCAGGATCGCCAAACTGCTGAACTGATCTTTTTACAGCAGTTTCATAGATTTTTCAAGCACTGTTAAACTTTGCCAAGGGAATTATGTCTATCCCTTAAAGCAGGCAGAATGAAAAAGACCCTTACTTATTTTTTTGCAGGTGTATTGGCTCTTTGTATCGGTACAACGCAGGTTTCTGCGCAAAAGCGGTTGCAGAAGGAGAATCTGAAAGCCAAACTGGACAGTTTATCACCCGAAGAGAAAAAGGCTTTTCGCCAGAAACTAAAAGCACGGTACGACAGTCTTCCGCCCGAACAAAAGGAAAAGATCAGACAGGATATCATGAACCGGGTTGACAGTATGCCTGCCGGCCAGAAAAGGAAACTGGCTGAACGTCTCAGGAACCGTAAAAAAGACAATGGTTAGTATATAAGAGTTTCTCGTAATGCAGCAGGGTAACATAAGGGCATGCCGTTTTCGGTATGCCTTTTTTATTTTTTAAAGGCAAAGTATACTGCACCAATAATAAAAGCAAAGCTCACCAGGTATTTAGGCTGGAAAGGCTCTTTCAGATACAATATGGCAAAAACGGAAAACACCACCAATGTGATCACTTCCTGGGTAATTTTCAGCTGAAACCCATTCATCCCGTTCATAAAACCCGCCCGGTTGGCAGGTACCATCAGGCAATATTCAAAAAAAGCAATACCCCAGCTGATCAGGATCGCTTTCCAGAGCGGAAAGCCGGTATGCTTCAGGTGCCCGTACCAGGCAAACGTCATAAAAATGTTGGAAAGGATCAGTAGTCCGATTGTTTTCATCGTTTAAAAGTTTACATTTAAGTACTGCAATTTACTGTTATAACTGCAGTCAGCCCCCTCATACGATTGCCAGTTTGCCATCTGAATAAAGTTTGCATGGATATTGCACTACTAACCCTGTAAAACAGCAGAGAATGAAAAAGTTTCAGGCGATCATCAAATTTACCATGGACGAGGACTTTATGTCGCTGGTACCACCCCATCGTACTTATATCAACTATCTGATCAATAAAGGTTTTATAGACAGCTATGCCGTAAGCATGGAAAGCCAGACATGCTGGATCACGCTGAACACAGAGACAAAGTCTGAAGCCGATAGTTATATTGTAAAATCTCCCTTATACAAATACTGGACCTACCATATAGAAGAATTGTTCGTATATGACAGTCAGCACTACCGTTTACCGGCGGTCCAACTCAACTAATTTAAAAAAATACAAACTTTTTTTTGGAGGATACCGCTCAGACCCTATTTTTGCACTCCCAATAAACAAGGGAGCATAGCTCAGCTGGTTTAGAGCATCTGCCTTACAAGCAGAGGGTCCGCGGTTCGA
>CBHRAM010000310.1:0-4642 GCA_966076165.1 uncultured Chitinophagaceae bacterium | reverse complement strand
ATCATTGATGCTACTGCCAACCGTATGGGATTGGCAAAAGAAAAAGTAATGATCAATATCCAGAAATACGGAAATACAACAGCAGCAACCATTCCGCTTTGTTTGTGGGAATGGGAAAAAGATCTGAAGAAGGGCGATAATATTGTGCTGGCTGCATTTGGTGGTGGGTTTACCTGGGGAGCAACCTGGGTGAAGTGGTCTTACACCTCTTAGACCTCCCCCAAATAAAGATCAAACTGCATTTGATCTTTATTTGTCCCCTCCTGAGAGGAGGGGATGACTGATTACTAAACTCTTGTCTATCGAAATATTCTCCCCTCCTCCCAGGAGGGGATTTTTTATGCATCCACGAAATGATGCATAAAAACGGGGAGATTACTGTCGCGCATAAAGAATATAATCCGTCTGCGGAATCTTCTCCACCCCCACCTGCCGTAACATTGTAACCAATTGCCCGCGATGATAGGTTCCATGGTTACTGAGGTGCAATAAAATATCTCTCATTGGCTGACTATAGGGATCACCCTTCATCGTTTTAAAATCAAGATTTGAATTCAGTTGCTCTTCAGATGCATGGGTAACCCAGTCGGTCCATTGCCGGTTACAGGTAAGGATATTGCTTATCACTTCCCCTATAGGATGATCAGCATTTACCGTTGGGCCCATGATCTCGGTATCCTTTTGCAAACGCTGCCACCAGATCCGGTATGCATCCCACATATGGGCACAGGTTTTATGGATGGATGGAAAGCTGCTTTGTATTGGCTGTTGTTGCTGTCCTTTGGTCAATCCTAACACCACGTCAAGCATCTGCTTATTGGCCCAATAGTCATAATTTGCATAATTGATCAATAACTGCTGCATGTTTAATCCTAATTTTGATGAACAAAGATGAATAGCGTTTGTTGGTTATTCACCATTCAAAAATAATATCAATCCATAATAATGAGTGATACATTTCCACTAACGGGCATCAGTTCCGTTGCCATACATGCTTCCGGGCATGATAATGCAGACTACTCTCATCTTACTCCCATCTATGCTTCCTCTACTTTTACATTCGATACGGCCCAGCAGGGTTCTGATCGTTTTGCAGGAGCAGATAAAACTAAGATCTACAGTCGCTGGGGTAACCCCACTTTCACTACTGCAGAAGAAACGATTGCGGCACTGGAAGCATTCGGGCTTACCGGAGATGACGGAAAACCACTGCAATTAAAGGCTCTGTTACATGCCAGCGGGCAGGCAGCTATGACAACCCTTTTTCTCGGCACCCTGAAAGCCGGTGATACTGTTCTCTCTCATTTTTCGCTGTATGGAGGTACCCATGAACTGTTGCTGAAAGTAATGGAACAGACCGGTGTGCATACAACTATCATTGATATGCGCGATCTGAACCTGGTAGAAGAAGCATTGAAAAATGATCCTACTATCAAAATGGTGCACATTGAAACGCCAGCCAATCCAACCATTCAATGCGTAGATATTGAAGCGGTTACCAAACTGGCCAAACAAAGAAACCTGATTGTATCTGTTGACAATACCTTTGCCACCCCCTACCTGCAACAACCTTTTAAATACGGTGTTGATTTTGTGTTTCATTCCACAACAAAATTTTTAAACGGGCATGGCACAGCTATTGGTGGTGTACTTTTAGGGAAGGACCTGGAACTGATGCGCACCCATATCTGGAAATGGCATGTATTGCTGGGCGGCAACAGTAACCCCTTTGATGCTTTCCTGTTAACGCAGGGAATGAAAACACTCGAGCTCCGTATGGATCGTCATTGTCATAATGCAATGGAAGTAGCTGAATTTCTTGAGAACCATCCAAAAATTGCACTCGTAAATTATAACGGATTACCCTCACACCATGGATATGCTGTATCACAGAAACAAATGCGGTATCCCGGTGCTTTAATGAGTTATGACCTGAAAGGCGGGCTCGAAGCGGGCAAACGTTTTATTGATGCATTGCAGATGTGTGTGAGAGCCGTTTCACTGGGCACAGTAGATACCCTTGTATCGCATCCGGCCAGTATGAGTCATGCAGGCTTAAAAAGAGAGGACAGGATCAAATACGGCATTCCCGACGGGTTGATCAGAATGAGTGTGGGGATTGAAAATATCGCAGATATACTGAATGACCTGGACCAGGCATTGAAGAAAGCCTGATTTATTCATCTCACTATATTGTTTTTAGCCCGTTAAGTGATTACATTTAACGGGCTTTTTCATTCCAAAACCTGTTATTATGAAAAAAATCGTTCTGGCCATCATGGTCATGGCCATGGCTTTACCGGCTATTGCACAAAAGAAAACAAAACCTGTTCCTGAACCTGATCGCTTTGCCGGATTAGACACGGCATTTGAACGGGTATTAAAAGAATGGCATGCAGCAGGCTTTGCCGTAGCAGTTGTGGAAAAAGACAAAGTGGTGTATGCCAAAGGTTTTGGCTTTAAGGATTACGATAAGAAAATACCTGTAACTCCGAACACCTTGTTTGCTATCGGTAGTTGTACAAAAGCATTTACCTCTTCCATGATCGGCTTGTTACAGAAGGAGGGAAAAGTTTCTCTCGACAAACCCGTACGCAATTATTTACCCGATCTCAAATTTTATAATGATGATATGAATGCGCATATCCTTGTAAGGGATATGATGAGCCACAGAACCGGTTTACCCAGACACGATTATTCCTGGTATGGATTTCCCACTACCTCTAGGGATAGCTTATTAAAAAGGATCCAGTACATGGAGCCCAGTTATGGTATACGTGAGAAATGGCAGTATAATAATTTCATGTTCTTCTTACAGGGAATGATCGCTGAAAAGATCACGGGTAGAAAATGGGAAGACAATATCCGCGACAATATTTTCAGGCCCTTGGGTATGACACGCACTGTATTCTCTGTTACCGATATGGCAAAAAGTGATGATGCTTCTCTCGGTTATGGATTGAAAAAAGACAGCATCATCAAAAAACTGGATTATTATAATATTGATGCCATGGGCCCTGCGGGAAGTATTAACAGCAGTGTACTGGAAATGGCCAATTGGGTTACCACATGGATCAACGGGGGCAAATTTAAAGGCAAGGAAATATTACCCGCTTCCTATGTTACAGAAGCCATGAGTTCACAAATGGTTGTGGCCCCTGCATTGCCAACCAAAGAAAAACCGGATGTACAATTCTCTACCTATGGATTTGGCTGGATCATGGCCTCGTACAAAGGTCATTACCGTGTGGAACATGGCGGCAATATTGATGGTTTTTCTGCCAGCACCTGTTTCTTTCCAAGTGACAGTGTGGGGATTGTAGTGTTAAGTAATCAGAATGGTTCCTCCGTTCCATCGATCGTTCGTAACCTGATTGCGGACAGGATACTGAAACTTCCTTATTTTGATTGGGCCACTGACCTGAAGAGATCATCGGATAAAGCAAAAGCCACAGCTAAAGAAGCAGAAAAAACAAAAACCAGTAACCAAAAAACAGGCACCAGGCCTTCGCACCCTATCAAAGATTTTGAAGGATTATACAATCATCCCGGCTATGGTACTTTTGATGTATTTGTGGCGAATGATTCCTTATTTGCGAGGATCGGCAAAGACCTTTGGTGGCTTAATCAATATCATTACGATATCTATGAGCCTTATGATAAAGATCCCGTTGACGGTATCGATACCACCGATAAAAGCCCTACCCGTATTCAGTTTCAGATGAATGAAGCCGGAGATATCAACGCATTGACAATTGGCCTGGAACCAACACTAGCGCCATTAAAATTCAATAAGACACCTAAACCCAAAGAGATCACAAAAGATGAGCTTCAGAAATATGTGGGAGATTATGATCTAGGTGGCGTTACCGTTAAAGCATATATCAAATCAGATAAAACACTTTTTGTAATGATACCTGGTCAGCCGGAATATGAGCTTGTTCCGATTGAAAAGAACAAGTTCTCACTCAAAGTGCTTAACAGTTATTCTGTTCTGTTTGACACGACTGAAAATGGAGTATGTACCGGTCTCACATTCCAGCAACCCAACGGAAATTTCAAAGCCAAAAAGAAATAATTTTTATCCAGTTTAAATCAACATTATGCGTAAGCTAAACCGATTGCTTGTCATTTGTTTTGTATTGGCATCCTGTAAAAATTACAAATACGATACCATTATCCGTAACGGATTAGTGTATGATGGGAACGGCGGCGCACCTGTGAAAGCAGATGTAGCCATAAAAAATGATACCATCGCGTTTATCGGGGATCTGTCCAAAGAGGATGCAAAGAATATTGTAGATGCAAAGGGCATGGCTGTTACACCCGGTTTTATCAATATGCTTAGCTGGTCGCCGGTAACCCTTATCGAAGATGGCAGATCACAAGGCGAGATCCGTGAGGGAGTTACGCTTGAAGTATTTGGCGAAGGTGAAAGCATGGGACCGTTGAATGCGAAAATGAAAAAAGACATGCAGGATGACCAGCCTATTTATAAATTCAATGTTGACTGGAACACATTGGGTGAATACATGCATTCGATGGAAAAAAGAGGGATCAGTTGCAATATTGCTTCTTATGTAGGTGCCACAACAATCCGTACCAACGTGATTGGTGAAGATAACCGCGACCCAACACCTGC
>CBHRAM010000309.1:0-4644 GCA_966076165.1 uncultured Chitinophagaceae bacterium | reverse complement strand
TTCCCCGCGATAACCGTAAAGATGGTAAATACAACAGAAGTGAATATGGTGTATGGGCCAAACAGGTGGCAGATGAGACAGGCGCTTATTTTATCGACCTGCAGGATCTGATCGCGCTCGAGTATGAAAAAATGGATACCACAAAAGTGAATAGTTTTTTTCCGGCTGATAAAACGCACACTAATAAAGAAGGGGCCCTCCTGAATGCGGAGCAGGTGGTAAAAGGCATCCGAGATTTGAAAAAATGTACACTCAAAAATTATCTTCTGTAAATATGAAAACCTATCTAAAGAAAACGGTGTCATTATTTTTTGTTTTTGCTTCCCTTGCTGTGCAGGCGCAAAAACTTCCCAAGAAATCGGAATCATTGGCAGCCATGCGCCTTACCAATGCCTATTTCATGAACAAATGGCCGGATGCAGGTAAAACTGTTACCACCAACAAAGAACGCCCCAGTAACCTATGGACACGTGCCGTATATTATGAAGGCCTGATGGCTTTATATAGTGTTGACAAAGATCAGTCGTACTATGATTATGCCGTACAATGGGGAGAGAAACACCAATGGGGTTTATGGGGTGGTACCAAAGTGCGTAATGCGGATAACCAGTGTGCCGGACAAACCTATATCGACCTGTATCTGATCGATAAAAAAGAAGAGCGGATCCGTGATATCAAGACCTGTATTGATAATATGGTAAAGAGTGAAAAGAAAGACGACTGGTCATGGGTAGATGCCCTGCAAATGGGAATGCCGGTATTCACCAGGCTGGGTGTGGTACTCAACGATACTTCTTATTTCAGGAAGATGTATGAGATGTATGCCTTCACCAAATACCATCATGGCGGCAACGGCCTGTTTGATCCGCAAACCAATCTTTGGTGGAGGGATAAGGATTTTGTTTTTCCTGCCTACAAAGAACCGAATGGTGAAGGATGTTATTGGTCGAGGGGAAATGGCTGGGTGCTGGCTGCATTGGTAAGAACCTTGCAGTTACTTCCTAAATCAGATCCGCATTACAATGAATATCTCGGTGACTACAAAAAAATGTGTGCCGCTTTATTACCCTTACAAAGAGAAGATGGTTTCTGGAACGCGAGCCTGAAAGACCCGAATAACTATGGTGGTAAAGAATTAACCGGAACATCCCTGTTTACCTATGGGTTTGCCTGGGGTATCAATAATGGATTTCTTGATAAAAAACAATATAGTCAACCAATTGCAAAAGCATGGAATGCATTGCTGAAAGACTGCGTGCATACAAACGGTGTTCTTGGTTATGTGCAGGGAACCGGAAAGGAACCCAAAGAAGCCCAGCCTGTTACCTACGACCGGATCCCTGATTTTGAAGATTTCGGGTTAGGTTGTTTTTTACTGGCCGGAAGTGAAGTGTATAAATTGAAATAGCCCTTAAATGATAACGAATCAAAACTGCGCCTTTGCGCCTCTGCCAGAAATATTTGTACGCGGAGGCGCAAAGGCGCAGTTTTTTGAGCCATTGTTGGTCGCCGGACCAACAACTCCCGCCTTTCACCGGGATTAACTAAACTTTACTTCATTATTTTACGACTCCTTTTAACTTTGCATTAAGCAGCAGGATAGTTTAGGATCGTCTCCTCCTGTAAAAGTTAAATTCCGGATCATGAAAACAGTTTTCCTTCGAACATTATTTATTGCAGCATCATCTGCGGCTATGCTCTCGGCCTGTAGTTCTTCAAAGAACAGTCAGCAGTCAGATCTTGTGCAAACCTTAGCCTACCAGAAAGATTCACTGGTTGCAAATGGTGATGATGCTGACTGGGTAAAACCCCTGGCTTATTTCGATGAGAAAACAGGGCTTTCTTATACAGTAACCAACGATAATGAAAACCTGTATATCCTGGTCACCAGTAAGAATGAGACTACGATTCAGAGAGTGTTAAGGGGAGGATTGACCGTTCTGATCAATAATCATGGTGTAAAAGAAGAAGCCGGCGCGGCAGGTATTGTTTTTCCAACTGGTAACCGGGTACAGAAAGGGGATAAGATGCTGAATGATCGTCCGGAATTGCAACAGAATAAACATGTGGCATTGGATGCAGTTCAGGATTATTCTTTATTCGGTTTTCATGAGATCAAGACTCCGGAAAATTTCGACTATGGTAAAAGAAATGCAGCGGGCATTGAGCTGGGCATTGGCTTAAATAATGCCAATGAACTGGTTTATGAAGCCATGATACCCTTAAACTCTTTTTTAAACAGAATGGAGATCATTAACCTCAACCGCAAAAGTATTGCAGTAGGTTTTATACTGGATAATGTTCCCGGCCAGTCAAACGGACGCAGTGGCGGAGGCGGTGGTCTTTCCATTGGGGGCGGGCTCGGATTTGGCTCCTTTGGCAGCGGCGGTGGCATGGGTATTTCTATCGGCAGCGGATCGCTGGGCAGGATAGGGGGCGGAGGCAACCGGCCAGGCAAACCCACTAAATTCTGGAAAGAACTATTGCTGGCCAGAGCCCCGGTTACAACTAAGTAAGATTTACATAATATAGGAATAGAAGGCCGGATCAGTCTAATGTACAAATAGGTTGATCCGGCCTATTTATTTGCAGGCGTTAATTACTAATTATTAATTTCTGATTTTTAATTATTAATTTCTCCTCCTAAACTCCTCCGATGCCCACCACAAGAAGAAAATTTCTGCACACCCTTGGTACTTCTGCGTTGATATTACCAGGCCTGGCATTTACAAAAGATGTTTTCCGTTTTAATGCCGGTATGACGATCCAGCAAGTGATCGACCTGATCATAAAAGACATTCCCGGTGCACCCTTTCCTAAAACAGTGGATACCATTAAAACAGGTGATCCCAATCAGCCGGTTACGGGAATTGTAACTACAATGTTTGCCACCGTGGAAGTGATTGAAAAAGCAGCCGCACTCGGCGCCAATTTTATCATTGCACATGAACCCACTTTTTATAATCACCTGGATGAAACCAATTGGCTCGAAAACAATGATGTATACAAATACAAATCAACGTTGCTGAAAAAATACAATATGGTTGTGTGGCGTTTTCATGATTATATCCATGCCCACAAACCCGATGGTGTGATCACCGGGGTACTGGAAGCATTGGGTTGGGAGAAATATGCGGATACAGCTAAGAAACCTTATCTCATCAATATTCCACCGGCAAGTCTTCAATCGATTATTGATCTCACCAAAAAAAAATTGGGTATTGCACATCTGCGGTATGTAGGCGATAAACAGCAAACCTGCAGTAAGATCGTTTTTGCTCCCGGTTCTGCGGGTGGCAGAATGCAGATCAGTGCGCTAACTCTTGAGAAACCGGATCTTTTGATTGTAGGTGAAGTGGATGAATGGGAAACCAGTGAATATGTACGCGATCTGCGGGCATCGGGTTCTAAAACTTCTTTATTGGTATTGGGACATATTGTAAGTGAAGAGCCCGGACTGGAGTGGCTGGTAAAATGGCTGCAGCCACAGATCAAAGATATTCGTATAACCCATATTCCTTCAACTGATGCTTTTAGCTGGGCATAGTTATCATACCATGAAAAGAATCTATCGTTTTGCTTTTGTAAATGTGATGGTCATCCTGTTGTCATTCATGGCAGCTGCACAAAAAAGATCAACTGGCCAGTTATGGATCACAGATCCTGCTAAACAGATCTATTTTAAAGAGGAGATCACTGAAAAATTACCGGTGAAACGATCAGATGATGCCATTACGATTAAGATTGATGATAAGACCATGTATCAATCCATCGATGGCTTTGGTTTTGCCCTCACAGGCGGCAGCGCCATGCATATGATGAAGATGAGTGCCGGGGCAAGGGCTGCTTTATTGAAAGCGTTATTTGGCACAGAGAAGGACCAGATCGGTACGAGTTATTTGCGGGTGAGTATTGGTGCATCTGACCTTGATGAAAAAGTATTTTCTTATGATGATCTGCCTGACGGGCAAACTGATACGGCTCTTTTACATTTTGATCTGGGCTATGACAAACAATACCTGTTACCGGTATTAAAAGAAATATTGAAGATCAATCCGGCTATCAGGATCATGGGTTCACCCTGGTCACCACCGGTTTGGATGAAGGATAATCATGATACACGGGGTGGCAGTTTGTTAAAAGAATATTACGGAGTGTATGCACGTTATCTTGTAAAATATATTCTGGCCATGAAGCGCGAAGGCATTCAGATTGATGCATTGACGGTGCAGAATGAGCCGCTTCATCCCGGGAATAATCCAAGTTTACTGATGCGGGCACCCGATCAGGCTGAGTTTGTAAAGAACCATCTGGGCCCGGCATTTCAGAAAGCAAAGATCAAAACAAAAATCATTGTCTACGATCATAATGCCGATAAGCCTGAATATCCCATTTCAATACTCGATGATCCGCAGGCAAAAAAGTATATTGATGGATCCGCTTTTCACATGTATGCAGGTAAGATTGAGGCTTTATCAAAAGTGCATGAGGCACATCCCGACAAAAACCTGTACTTCACTGAGCAATGGATCGGTGCGCCGGGAAATTTTGCCGGTGATATTGCATGGCATATAGAAACCCTGATCATCGGTGCCACGCGTAACTGGGCAAAGACCGTGCTGGAATGGAACCTTGCATCAGACC
>CBHRAM010000308.1:0-4659 GCA_966076165.1 uncultured Chitinophagaceae bacterium | reverse complement strand
ATCCTGATCATTATTCTGTTACCTGCTGAAACGATACTCGTTGCGTAAGATCCAGGTATCCGTTCCTTCAAATTTCACTTCTTTGCGGTTACTGAATTTTGTCTGGCTGATCGTGAATATATGCCGCAATACCGCTTTTTTATGATCATTCCCATCCCTTCCGTCCATATCGGTAACAATCTCCAGTGAACCATCTGCCAGTTTTCTTTTAGAAACAATATTTGCATGATTCAACAAAGAACCGTCATTACTGATTATTAATGTATCATTCCCGTTGGCTTTTGGTTCATTCGGATAATCCAAAGTCAAAATGATCCCATCGGGCTTACCTGCTTTTAGGCTGATCATTACATTGGCAGGCATTGAAAAAGGTTTTCCGGAGGAATAATCAAGATACGTAAGTGTTCCTTTCAGGGAGCCCAATGCAGGCCTGAAATCAGCAATTGACACAATAGTTTTTTGATCCTGAGCCAATACCGGGGCCATTAACAAAGAAAAGAAGACAACAATTATCCATTTCATAGTACAGGGTTTGCCAGTATAACCAAAAAGCCGCTGTTTTGTTACAGCGGCTTTTAGATATTTTTTAATGAGAGCTATTTTAACTGTTTCAGGATTTCTTCAATGGCCCTGTCCAGTTGCGGGTCTCTGTGGTTGATGCGGTCTTCAAAATTCATACTCACATAGATATCCGGCTCTACCCCTGTTTTCTCTATGTCTTTCCCATCCAGCGAATAACAACCCCAGCTTGGCAAACGAACAAAGGATCCATCTACTAAGCCTGCACCACTGGTGAAAATGATCCAGCGATAAGTGCCTGTACCAATGATCTTACCCAGTTTCAACGCTTTGAAACCCTGTGATGTCATTTCGGCATCACTTAATGACTGCTCATTTGTAAGCAGGATGATCGGTTTATCAGACGGGGCAAAATTAGATTGCGGGGCCAGTTTGCCCTCGCGGTATTTCCATTTGAGGTAGGCACGCTGACTTAAGAATTTCAAAACCTCATCATGTACATTACCACCGGTATTATATCGCAGATCAAGGATCATGGCATCTTTCTTATAGAAATCCTGGGTCATATCGATCAGGAATTTTTCCAGTTCACCCGTACCCATGTCCTTCATGCAATGATAGGCGATGCGGTTCTTACTTTTCTCATCCACCCGTTTCTGGTTATTATCAATCCATTCATCGTACAGGTTACCTGCCACGGATGGTTGTGGATGAATTTTCACATCAACGGTTTTTCCATTGCGGTCAAAACTTAATTTGATCTCTCTGTCCAGGGAAGGTTTGCTGAAGTAGATACTCCTGTCCATATTCTTATCAACCGCTTCATCATCCACTTTTGTCAAAATATCTCCGGGCTGTACATCAATTGATTTTTTATCCGCATTGGTTTTCTTAATTACATATTTCACTTTAAATGGATCGTTGTTTTCAAACTGGATCCCTGTTTCCATGGTGCGGTTAGATAGCGTAATATTCTCTTCATCGCCTCTTGAGGTAAAGCCCTGGTGCGATGAATTCAATTCGCCCAGCATATCACTTAACAAAGTGCGCAGATCTGCGCGGTTATTGAGTTTGGGAATAAATGCTTCATATCTTTTTTTAGTTGCCTGCCAATCCAGGCCGTGGAATTTTTCATCATAATAATTCTCTTCCACCTGTGCCCAGGCTTCCTCAAAGATCTGGGCAAACTCTTCTGCCAGGTTTCTTCTGAATGTACTGCTGATAGCGATGGGATCTACTTTATTGGCATCCAGGTTCAGTTTGTAGATTCCACCATTGAACAACACAAAGCCCTTATCGGCCGCTTCGGCATAATCAAATCCAAAAGCATCCGCACCGGCTATCCGTTCTGTTTTAGGATTTTCGAATGGTTCCAATGTGGTCTTCCATAATGCCGGTCTGCCTTCTGCATGATCACTTGCGAAGAGAACCATGGTCTTCTCTCCTTTTTGAACAACCGCCTGCAGGTACTGCGATCCAAAGTTTGGCCCGACCTGCTCCAGCCTGTCCATAATATTTTCTGCATCCACTATAATCGGAACGATTACCGGTTCTTTCTTTGAAGTATCTTTTTCTTTTTTCTCGGTTTTAAACAGGTCATTGTACTTATCACTGCGATAAGGATCATCGATCTTTTCCAATGGCATACGATAGATGCGTGGGTTCTGCATACCGAATGGATAGGATGGTTTTGTTCTTGAAGAGTTAAAATAAATGTATTTACTGTCCGGCGACCATACCGGGTTGGATTCCGTAACACCGGTATTGGTGAGATTGGTTGTTTTATTCTCTTTGATATGATGGATCACAATATCCTGTTCAAAATTTCTAACCACCGTAAACAACACGTATTCTTCATTGGGAGAAAATCCCGGGTCTGAATTCTGGAAGGCCCAGATCTCATCTTTTACAAGGGTTTTGCTTTCCCATGTTTTCAGATCGAGTAACCGGACTTCATCCCTGCCGCTTAAATAAACGGCTTTGGATTTAGATTTATTCAAAACAAAAGAGCGGTTGTCTTTTTTATCAGTGGTGATCTGCTTAACCGGTGAGCTGCCATCTGCAGCCACAGTGTAAAGATTAAGGTAACCGCCCGTGGTCTGGTTAAACAATAATGTTTTATTATCGCTCATCCATTTTACTTCCCTCGCGCGTTCTGCATTTTTCTTATTGATATGCTGCACAAATTTCCCTTCCACATCACTCACAAATAATTCTCCGCGGGAAGTAAAAGCCAGTTTTTTGCCATCGGGAGAGATATCAAAATTGGAGATGTTTCTGGTTACCTCATAGTCTTTCTCTGCAGGCAGTATATTGTTGCGCAGAACTTTAATATCCAGTTTTTCGCTTTTCTTAGCCGCCACATCATAGATCCATAACTGGTAATCCTTTTCAAACACGATCTTACCGCCATTGGCATTTACGATCGGTGTTTTGATAGATGTAGGAAATTTTGTCAGCTCTGTTTTCTTTCCTTTCTCAAAAGTGTACAGGTTGTACTCGCCATTGGCTTCATCAGAGATAAAATACACATTACCGCTCTTATCAATGCTTACCCCAAAATCCTTTCCTTCCCAATCGGTATATTTTTTATACTGTTTGGTCTTGATATTATACGATTGTATATCCGGATTAAAAGGGCCTTTATATCTTTTGCGGGCTACCTGGTTACTGCTTTCCCAGGTATCATTAAAGAAGATCTCACCTGTTGAAGGATGTTCAAACAAGCCATGATCATACAAAAAGTAGTGGTCTCCAAATAAACGCTGTGGCGTACCGCCATTGATACCAACCGTATAGCCCGATGGCTGTCCGGCACGGTTCGATGTAAAATAAATGGTCTTACTATCCCAGCTCCAGCTATTCACTTCATCATTGGCACTATGGAATGTCAATTGTTTGATCTCTCCACCTGCCATGGGCATTACAAACACATCACCATTACCCAGTTGTCTGCCAGTAAATGCCAGCCATTTGCCATCGGGAGATATTTTGGCATTGGTTTCATAACCCTGCATGGCAGTTAAACGAACAGCCTGTCCGTTACCTACAGCGGCTTTCCACAGATCGCCTTCATAACTGAAAACAACTGTTTGGCCATCTGGTGTTAAACAGGGATTGGATAAAAAATAAGCATCCGTAGTTTGGGCACCGGCGCTCATACAGGCAATACATGCCAGGGAAAGGATCAGCAGCTTTCTCATTTCAATAGATTTTGGTTGGAAATACAATATAATACTTTAGACTATTCCCAAAAATGAATATTCGATATACGGCAAAAGAAAAGGCCCGATCAGTTCGGGCCTTTTACAGTTTATCTCAACAAAGCTTTCGGTACCGGTTTCTCTAACAGATACTTATAAATAAACTTAGTCTTCAAATTGGTAAAATGATTGCCTTTGGCACCACCCCATCCATGACGGCCTCCGGGGTAAAGCATGAATTCAAAATCCTTGCCCTTGTCTTCCAGCGCGCTGATGATCTGGATACTGTTCTGCATGTGTACGTTATCATCACTGGTTCCATGAACGATCTGCAGCATACCTTTGTATTTATCAATATAACTTAACACACTGCTGCTTTTATAACCATCAGGATTGTTCTGCGGTGTACCCATATATCTTTCTGTGTAATGGGTATCGTATAAACTCCAGTCGGCCACAGTTCCACCCGCCATACCATGTGTGAACACATCCGCACCGTAGGTTAATGCATAAGCACTCATATAACCACCATAGCTAAACCCGGTGATACAGATTTTGGAAGCATCTGCATGTCCGTTGGCGATAAACCATTTGGCCATCGTTTTATAATCGGCCATTTCCCAGAATCCTAAATTGTGGTACATATAATTCACGCCCTCTTTGCCAAAATGCCCGCTGGCACGGTGATCGAAAGCCACCTGGATCAATCCTTCATTAGCATAGAATTGACGGTTAGCATTCCATGACCAGGTATCCATTACGGTTCCTGCATTAGGGCCACCATAGATACTGATCAGCATCGGGTATTTTTTATTCGGATCCATATGTGCGGGCCAGGTTACCATGGCCGGCAGGTCGTACAGGCCATCATCACTTTTGATACGGATCAATTCTGTTTTGGCCAGGTCGTAATTATCGATCTCCGGGGATTTCATAT
>CBHRAM010000307.1:0-4664 GCA_966076165.1 uncultured Chitinophagaceae bacterium | reverse complement strand
TTATCTCTTTCCTTCAACTATTCTCTTTGTTTTCAGAAAAGCTGTTTGTATATTTAACAGTTAGCCATCCCCCGGGGCTTTGCACAAACTTCCATATCCTCAAGTTGCTATCCCGCCAGCCAGCACTTGCCCTTTTCAACCTTTTAAATCATTGTATGCAAAGAAGAACCTTTCTTACCAACACAATTATGTCTGCTGTTGCCGTAAGTGCTTCAGGCTTTATCCGTTTCGATGGGGATCATTTTGTTGGCGATTGTGAAACCACGACAGATATTCTCGGGCCATTCTATCGGCCCGATAGTCCTGTCCGGAAAAACCTGATCATTCCCGGCGAGAAGGGGAGCCCTGTTGCCTTAAGCGGCTATATCCGTCACACGGACTGTACCACTCCTTACAAAAACGCAAAAATTGAATTATGGCATTGCGATCAGAAAGGTGTGTATGATAATCAATCCGCCGATTTCCGTTACCGCGGCACTTCGTATACGGATGAAAACGGGTTCTATTCTTTCGAAACCATTTTCCCTGTGCCGTATGAAGCGGAGCCGGGTATCATACGCCCCGCACATTTTCACCTGATGATCACAGCAGAGGGTTATCAACCCCTGGTAACGCAATTATATTTTAACGGAGATGCGCATATCAAGACAGACGCTTACGCATCCTCACCCAAAGCGAAGAAAAGAATTTTAGATGTGAAGAAATCTAAAACCGGTGTAACCGTTGTTTCTTATGATGTTGCTATGTCAGAGACACTACACCTCGAAGCTGCTGCGTTGGATAAACTGATCGGTACGTATACAGCAGTTAACGATAAGAAAAAGACCCTGGAACTTTTCAGCTACCAGAATACCCTCTGGATGAAGAATGAAGCTTTTGGCAACAAATTCGAATACGCGGGTAACAATCTTTTTGAAGAAGCCGCCAATCCGGCCAATCATTACTGGAAATTACAATTCGCCATCAGCGATGGCGGTGCGGTTCGGATCAACGAATCCTATATAGATGATCATATGAAGAAACACGTATTTGTTTATCAGAAAAATAAATAAAACAACCGCATTTTTATTTTACCAACCACTAACTGCTCATGAATCCTTCTGTTCACGTAAATAAACCCTTTGCCAATTCCCACCCTTCCGACCGTAATTTTTTTCTGATCATGCTGCTCATCGTATGGGCCGCCATTCTATCGGGTTTTATTTACGATATGGTTGATCTGAATAAAAAAGGCCTTTTGCATTTTCCCTGGATCACACATGTGCATGCAGCATTGTTTGTAGGATGGCTATTATTATTTACCCTTCAGATCCTGCTCATCAGAAGCCGCAACCACGCATTACACATGAAGCTGGGCCTGTCGGGTGCAGTAGTTGCGGGCGCTATGGTGATAGCCGGTTTTACCGTAGCCATTACCTCTGAAGCCCGCAAGTTCGGAACACCCATGTCAGACCCCGCATTCATCGCCATCATGTTCAGCGATATGTTTGTGTTTGGCGTACTGGCTGGTGCGGGCCTCTACCTGCGCAAAAAAGCTTCCGCACACAAGCGCCTGATGTTAATGGCCACACTCGCTTTAACGGATGCCGGTTTCGGCCGCTGGCTAAGTTTTAAGATAGGGCCATTGATCGGCAAAGATTACTGGACGCTCCATAGTTTTTCAGAAGGCCTTTTTCCTTTCTTTATGTTCCAGTCCTTCTGGCCGATGTTATTACTGCTTGCACTTGGCGCCTACGATCTCATCACCCGCAAACGCCTTCACCCCGTGTATCTGCCGGCATTCGGTTGGTGGTTATTGTTTAACCTGCTTGAGTGTTATTTGTATTATAGCCCGGAGTGGTTGCAGTTGTGTAAGCGGATGATCGGGCATGGGTAAGCGTCAAAATGATTTTATTTCGCTAAAAGAAAAACGAAGAAAAGAAGAGTCTTTCAAACGCGAGCCCTCCTTCTTTTTCTTTTTTTCTTCGTTTTTCTTTTAGCGAAACCCTCCCACGGCCACACACAAAAAAGGCGGCCCGTTTCCGAACCGCCTTCTATTGATATAGTTAAGCCTGCCGATTAAACCAGATCAAACCGATCCAGGTTCATCACTTTGTTCCAGGCGGCAACAAAGTCTTTTACAAACTTCTCTTTTGAATCTTCACAACCGTATACTTCAGCCAATGCGCGTAATTCTGAATTAGAACCTAAGATCAGATCAACACGTGTGCCTGTCCATTTAACGGTGCCCGTTTTGCGGTCATGCGCATTAAACAGGTCTTCTGCTTCTGATTTCGCGTGCCATTTCACACCGAGGTCAAGCAGGTTCACAAAGAAATCGTTGGTGAGTACACCGGGCGTTTTGGTAAACACACCGTTTTGCGATTGGTCCGCATTCGTATTCAGCACACGCATACCACCGATCAACACCGTCATCTCGGGTGCGGTAAGGGTTAAGAGTTGTGCTTTATCGATCAGCATTTCTTCTGCAGATACGCTGTATTTTCCTTTCAGGTAATTGCGGAAGCCATCCGCTTTGGGCTCCAGTACAGCGAATGATTCCACATCGGTTTGCGCTTGTGTAGCATCAGTTCTTCCTGCAGTGAAAGGAACGGTTATTGAGCGGCCGCCGTCTTTTGCAGCTTTCTCAACCGCTGCACATCCACCCAATACGATCAGGTCTGCCAGGGAAACTTTTTTACCTGCACTTGCACTGTTGAATTCTTTTTGAATGCCTTCCAATACGCCTAATACTTTAGCCAGTTGCGCCGGGTTGTTTACCTGCCAGTCTTTCTGCGGAGCCAAACGGATGCGTGCACCATTGGCACCACCGCGTTTATCAGAACCACGGAAGGTGGCGGCAGAAGCCCATGCAGTAGATACCAGTTCAGATACAGAAAGTCCTGATGCCAGTATCTTGGTTTTCAGCGCAGCAATATCTGTTGCATCGATCAATGGATGATTGGCTGCCGGAACCGGATCTTGCCAGATCAGTTCTTCTTTCGGAACTTCTTTACCGAGGTAACGGGCAATTGGACCCATATCACGGTGTGTGAGTTTGAACCAGGCGCGTGCAAATGCATCTGCAAATGCATCCGGGTTTTCTAAAAAGTGTCTGGATATTTTATTGTAGACAGGATCTACTTTCAAAGCCAGGTCTGCAGTAAGCATGGTTGGCTGGTGTGTTTTGGATGCATTATGTGCATCAGGTACAGAACCTGCACCGCCGCCATTCTTGGGTTTCCACTGGTGGGCACCTGCCGGACTCTTGGTCAGTTCCCAATCAAAACCAAACATGTTTTCAAAATAGTTATTGCTCCATTTCGTAGGCGTAGTTGTCCAGGCACCTTCCAGTCCGCTGGTGATCGTGTTCTCACCATTACCGGTTCCGAAAGTATTTTTCCAGCCGAGTCCCTGCTCTTCAATACCGGCTGCTGCGGGTTCTTTACCTACATATTTACCGGGATCTGCGGCTCCGTGGGTTTTACCGAATGTATGTCCGCCGGCGATTAACGCAACGGTCTCTTCATCATTCATCGCCATACGGCCAAAGGTTTCGCGGATATCGCGGGCCGATAGCAATGGATCAGGGTTTCCGTTAGGCCCTTCAGGGTTCACATAGATCAATCCCATCTGAACAGCCGCCAATGGATTTTCCAGTTCACGGTCACCGGTGTAACGTTGATCTCCCAACCATTCTTTTTCTGCACCCCAGTACACATCTTCTGCGGGTTCCCAAACATCTTCACGTCCGCCACCAAAACCAAAGGTTTTAAAACCCATTGATTCCAATGCACAGTTACCGGTTAAGATCATCAGATCCGCCCAGGAAAGTTTCTTACCATATTTCTGTTTGATAGGCCAAAGCAGTAAACGTGCTTTATCGAGGTTGGCATTATCGGGCCAGCTGTTGAGTGGCGCAAAACGCTGTAAGCCTGCACCGCCGCCACCACGTCCATCAGAGATCCGGTAGGTACCGGCGCTATGCCATGCCATACGGATAAAGAAGGGGCCGTAATGGCCGTAGTCTGCGGGCCACCAATCCTGTGAAGTGGTCATCAGATCAAAAATGTCTTTTTTAACCGCATCCAGATCGAGGCTTTTAAATTCCTTCGCGTAATCAAACGCTTCACCCATCGGATTGGAAAGGGAAGAGTTCTGACGAAGGATATTCAGTTTTAACTGATTGGGCCACCAGTCGCGGTTTCTGGTACCATTGCCTGCCGCTTGTTTCAATGCACCGCCGTGAAAAGGGCAACCGGCTGCGCTGTTCTTGTTGTTATCCATGATGTACTTGTTTTTCTTATTTGACTTAGGATGGTGAAGTTATCACTGAATTGTCCATTTGTTTTATCTATTTAATTGATATACTCATAGATAAAATCTATAAGACTGGTACACCTTTGGTGCCTTGTGTTTCGCTAAAAGAAGAACGGAGAAAAAAAGAAAAAGAGGGGGGTTGCGAATTTGAAAGACGCTTTTTTTCTTCTGGTTTTCTTTTAGCGAAAAAACGTGGTTGCACAGGCTGGGCCGTATTCTATATTAATAGGTATATTTAAACAGACAATACAGCCACCATGAAAAAAACACTCCGCAACACATTCCTCTTGTTCCTTCTCTTTTCCTGCCTGCATCTGTCTGCACAATCCAGAGAGGAGGCCGACAAAAAGATCATCACTGAAAAA
>CBHRAM010000306.1:0-4683 GCA_966076165.1 uncultured Chitinophagaceae bacterium | reverse complement strand
GCCGATGTAACATTTATCACAGCTGATCTTGTTACACAGAACAAGATCGAATTCCCCGCCATGATCGATCTGTTTCGCTTACCTGCAGATAGAGATTCGATACATCCTGCGGGTTTTGTAAGGGCATCTATGTCGCTGCCCGTATTTTTTGAATCCTATTATATCGCGCATATACCCAATACGGATCCACAGATACAAAAGAACTGGGAAGAACGGCTTGGCGAAAAACATGCGCCATCGATTACCCGTTTTGTTGATGGAGGCGTACTCTCTAATTTTCCCATGAGTATTTTTTATAACCCAGCCGTTCGAACACCCAGGTTACCGTCTTTCGGGATTAATCTGGATGACAGCAAACCCGAAGACAATGCACAATCACCCACGGGCTGGAGTTTTATGGGATTTATCGGCCGTATGTTCAACACCATCCGCTTTTACTATGATAAAGACTTCTTGCTCAAGAATAAAATGTTCGAAAAAGGTGTGGGCACTGTGCCGCTCAGTCAATTCAACTGGCTCAATTTCTTTTTGTCCGACCAGGAAAAACTCGCCATGTTCGAAGCAGGTGCCAAATCTGCACGCGATTTTCTGATGAAGTTTGATTGGAACGATTATAAACATGCGCGGGAACAATACCAGGATGAATTAAAAAAATAAAGTAAAACCCTTCGCGCTCTTTGCGGTTCATAGCGTTCTCTGCGCTACTACTGTAAAGATTTTGTCAGCGGCGGGCCAACTGTTATGTTGCTCATCATATAAAAGACTCGGCTGATCATAGTTGAAATGAAAGCCGTAATGCAAAGAAGGCTATGAACCGCAATGGTCGCAAGGAAGTGATGCGAATTTTCAAGATCCATTATTGGAATGATTTTTTATACCCCTTTCAACCGATCATATAATTGCGTACTTCTACGCAAACATTTCTGATTTTTTAATGCAAATTACAGCAACCAAAATATTACGACATGCCTCCCAAACTGAATCACCAGATTGACCTGATTTCTGCTACAGCAATGACCTCTCTCTACCGCGACAACCGCCCCGACAATTTTCCGATCTGCGAATCATTCGATAAAGCAGCTATCGAAAGACTGATCTCTCATCCCGATTGTGTTTTCTTCCGGATATATTATGGAATGAAACCTGATCTTACTGTGCATGCTATTTTAGTGGCGGCCGATAAAGAAGGAAATGATATCATACCTTCCGTACAGGGAGGGCCCGGTCATGGGCACGGACACGGCCACGGAGTAGGAGGGGATGGTGACGGGGATATCCTGGAAGATTCTATGCGATGCCCGGTTACCTGTCCGCCCGATTCTCCTTTAAACAATGGATAAATGAATTTTTTCTTACTCAACGAGATCTCAACGGCTTCAATTCTGCCCGCTGCCCTGCTTGGGGTGGTTAGGTATAAAAAAGCACTGCCCGTTTATCGTCCCCTGCTCTGGTTTATCTGGATAGGCACGGTAAACGAGGCAGTAAGTTGGGTATTGATAGAACTGAACCGCAACAATGTGGTTAACTCCAATGTGTATGTACTCATCGAGTATGTATTGCTGCTCTCTGTTTTTTATCATTGGAATGAACGGGCGCCGCGCAAAAGGTTTCTGTTCCTGCTGGCAGCCGGTGTATTGGTATGGGTAACCGATAATTTTCTGCTGAATAGCCTGCACACCATTAATTCCATATTCCGTGTACTCTATTCAATTGTTATTTTATTTTTAAGCATTAACCAGGTAAATAAACTGATCGTGTATGAAAAAAAGAACCTGATCAGAAATGCCATGTTCCTTACCTGTATGGCTTTTATTTTCTTTTACAGCTACAAGGCATTTATTGAAACATTTTATATCCTTCAGCTGCCATTCAGTAAATTGTTTTATCTTAATCTTTTCCAGATCCTTTTATTTGTAAACCTGTTCACCAATCTCGTATACGCTATCGCCATTCTATGTATACCTTCGAAGCAAGAATTCTCATTACGATCATAATCGCTGCCGGCGTTCTTGCCCTGGTGCTCGGCTTTTTTGTATTGACGATTATCCGTCACCAGAAAAGAAAAATGGCTTCCGAAAAAGAAAAACTGGCAGCCGAATTATTATTGCTCGAAAATGAACGGGGCCGTATTGCTGCCGACCTGCATGATGAACTGGGTTCACTCATCTCTTCCATCAAACTTAATCTCGAATGCCTGGGAACCGTAAGCCCGGAAGATGCCATCATCCTCGAAAAAACAGGCAGGTATATCGATACCACCATGCAAAAGATCCGCGAGATCTCCAATAACCTGATGCCGCAGGTGCTTCAGCAAAAAGGGCTGTTGATGGCCATCAAGGAATTCTCGGAAATGGTGGGCCATACCGGACTGCTCGCTATCCGTTTGGATTTTGCCGCAGAGATCCCGGCTATCGAACCTGAAAAAGAGATCCATATTTACCGTACCATGCAGGAGATCATCAATAATACCGTGCGACATTCCGGGGCTACGGGAATGGAGATCTCATGTAAAGCGGTCAAACAATTGCTTGTGATTGAAACGAAAGATGATGGAAAGGGGTTTGATAAAGAAAGGATGGCACAGGGCAAACATACCGGTAATGGTATGCGTAATATTGTGCGAAGGGTTGAATTACTGAAAGGAAGCCTTTACCTGGAAACCGCTCCCGGTAAAGGGGTACACTATACCATTGAGATCCCGCTAACGAATACGATATGAATGAACTTAAACAGATCAGGGTAGTGATCGCAGACGACCATGATGTTTACCGCGATGGGCTGCAGTTATTATTGGGCAGGGACCCGCAATTATCCGTTGTGGGCGAAGCAGAGAATGGCAAGAACTTACTCGCGTTGTTGGAGAACACAGCAGCCGATGTAGTGGTTACTGATCTTCGTATGCCGGAACTGGATGGGGTAGCTGCCATCAAAGAGATCTGTGTTCGCTATCCGAAACTAAAATGTATTGCTCTTTCCACTTTTGATAGTGAACACCTGATCGTAGATGCGCTGGAAGCCGGGGCCATGGGTTATATCATTAAGAACGCACAGAAAGGAGAGATCATTGATGCGATCAAAACTGTGTATGATGACCAGCCTTATTATTGTTTCTCCACTTCGGCACACCTGGTAAAAATGATCTCGGCCAGCAGTTTCAATCCCTATAAATCCAAACGCTTTGCATTATTTTCCAATAAAGAAAAAGAGATCATCCAATTGATCTGTGCTGAAAAATCCAGTAAGGAGATAGGGGAGGCACTCTTTATGAGCGCCCGAACCGTAGAAGGCCTGCGGGCAAAAATTCTCGAAAAAATGAAAGTAAAAACCCCTGCGGGTGTGGCGATCTATGCCATCAAGAACGGGCATTACCGCATTATAGATCAATAATGATCAGCGCGCCCTTTGCGTTACAGCTTTACTCTCAAAATCATAAAGAAGATTCACGCGTAAAAGCTGGCCCGCCTTGTTTCAGTCTTTACAGCCGTAACGCAGAGAACGCAAGGAAGCGCAAGGGACGCAGGGAAGAGGCTGTATAGTTTATTCAATCAACAGGTTTGCTTGATCTGGTATTTTCTCATCGCCTCATTCCGCCAGGCAATGGCCCTCACTTCTTCCACCAACCGGGTCATTTCTGTAACTTCTTCTTTGTTGGCGGTATTGATACGTAACTGTAATTGCTGAGAAGCCGTAACGATCCGGATATAAAAACATTTGGTTTTATAATAGAAGATAGGCAGTGTAAAACTCAAAGGCAAGGAAATACAAAGGATCAGGTAACTGCCCTGAAAAGAAGCCCCGATAAAACTGAGCGCAAAAAAGCAACCGCTTAGCACCAGCATCCACCTGTGCGAATCAGGAATGATCTGGTAACCTGTGACCTGGTCAAGCAGTAAAGCAGATTCCGGTTCTGGTTGCTCCGGTTTGTTAGTACGCACGATCCGGAAATTGGTAAGCACCACACCATCCTCCTCCCAAAGTTGCAGTATTTTTTCGCCCGGTAACAATAACATAGATATTGGATTTTAAAGGCTAAAGTTCTGTTGATAAGCGGTGCAGTTTTGCGTAGAACTACTGAATTTCAACCCTCCGCCGTTGTTGGTCGCCTGACCAACAACCTTACCCAAACAACCGGTTCCACCCATTTTGAGCCGAATACATGGTTTTAGTATTGAACCAGGAATGGTTCCTGAAAAGTGAATTTTGTGGAATATAGAATAAACTGCATCAATTATACTATGGAACCTTTTGTAACCTTTTTTAACTGGAAAAGTAGAAGGGTATATGTTGCTTTAATATTAAATACCCTGCTGTTTTCAACACTATATGCTCAGCATAACAATGATTTTATCTTAAAGGGTTCTATCTCCGGTAAGAGCAATGGCAAAATGTATTTACGTTATTGGTATAATAACAGAAAGATCATCGATTCTTCAAAAATTGAAAACGGGAACTTTTTATTTAGCGGATTGCTTGATGAACCCGTAAAAGCTGAGTTATCCGATGATACGAAATTAATGCAGCAAGAGTATAGCAACTATCTGTCAGATTTTTATATAGAGCCTGCAGAGATGAGTATTTCTATCGAGAATAAACATTTCGCTAATGCAAAATTGAAAGGTTCCAAAACAGATAATGACAATAAAATATTCTATAGTAGGTTAAATCCCATTCTAATTAATATAG
>CBHRAM010000305.1:0-4710 GCA_966076165.1 uncultured Chitinophagaceae bacterium | reverse complement strand
GGTTGATCAGTAACAAAGATGCAGGGCCCGATAGCGGCACAGGCATCATAGGTTTTTGCCTGGGGAAGGTATAAAGGATTTTCTCCTTCGATACTTCTGCTGCTCATATCATTGCCGATCGTATAACCAACGATTTTTCCGGATGAACTCACTACAAGGGTAAGCTCCGGTTCGGGAACATCCCAGGTAGAGTCTTTACGGATATTTACTTTATCACCATTACCCACAACCCTGTTAGCGGTAGCTTTAAAAAATACTTCGGGCCTTTCTGCATCATACACCCTGCTGTAGAAATCACTGCCACCGGCTACTTTGGATTCTTCCTCTCTTCCGATCTTACTGCGGAGGTAAGTTACACCACAGGCCCATAATTCCTGACTCTGTATAGGAGGAAGTTGGGTTGCTGTTGAGAGTGCTTCTTTGCTTGGGTTGAGTGTTGCTACCAGTTTTTGGATCTTCTCAAAAAGACCGTCATCATTTACAAACTCATCCCAGTTGATGCCTGTAACCGGATAGAAGTTTTCATTTTGTTCGATAAGGATACCCGAATCAGTTTTGTAAAGTCTCATAGATGGATTATTTTTTATTTTCTCATTTGTAACCTGAGTACATACATGTCGTTGGTGATATACAATGTTTTTTCGTCGGCAGAAAAAGCGCAGTTAGATGTGGCTTCCGGAACTTTGATCTTACCAATGAGTTTTCCTGACTTATTAAAGATCCATACACCTCCCGGGCCGGTTGCGAATATGTTCCCTGATTTATCCACCTTCATTCCATCTGGTAAACCTTTTAGTGTTTTGTCATAACCGGCGGCACTGTAAAAGATCCGCCCGTTAGAGAGGCTGTCACCTGCGGTAATATCAAATGCATACCAATTGGGTTTCTCAGGGTCTGAATTCGCAACCAGCAATGTTTTTTCACCAGGCAATAAGATGATGCCATTGGGACGTGTTATGGAATCTGTAAGCAATACCACGTCACCGTTCTTTTTTACTTTATAAACACCCTGGAAAGGGATCTCTTTTTTGGGGTCATCCATGTTTTTTTCCAGGCCATAAGGAGGGTCCGTAAAGAAAACCTCGCCCTGGCTATTATAGATCACATCATTAGGGCTGTTGAATTTCTTTCCATTGTATGTATGGGCAATGGAAACGAATTTTGGAGAAGGGGTGTTTATTGCTGCATCCATTTTGGCGATCTGCCGGTTGCCGCATTGGCACAATATCAGGTTGCCATTATTATCGAGTGTTAATCCATTGGAGCCTGTTTCACCACCTCTTTTTGCAGTATCTGTATAACCGGAAGGAGTTAAGTATACTTCTTTGCCTTTTGCCTCTGTCCATTGATAAACAGTATTCTTCGGCACGTCGGAAAAAAGCAGCATCTGTTCCTTCTCGATCCATAACGGGCCCTCACTCCAGTCTAAACCATCGGCAATGATCTCCGGTTTAGCGCCTGCAGAAATGATACTGTCGAGTGAAGGGTCTAATCGCTCAATCTCACCGGTAGTGGGATATGTTTTTTTTGCCTGACAACTTACGATCGTAACGATCAGTAATAAAAGGATCCATTTTTTCATAACATTATATTTGATGACAGATCGTGATCTATGTTATTGCGGCATTTTTTTTACAAATTCATTTTTCCCATATCGCTCAAATTGAAAACCCTCCACTTTTCCGTTACTGACCGTGAAGTGTATATTGAAAAATTCGCTGGTAGCATAGTAATCCGTTTCGGAAGCAGCGTATAACCGATATTTATTGGTGGGGCCGAGATTGCAGCTAAGCCTGTTATTTTCCATGGTAAGTTCAATCAGGTTTCCGGCTTCTCCCTTGTATTGACCTGTATATTTATTCAGTATAGAAACATCAAGATTCAGGGATGGCCGTTCATAAGCATATTGCATACCCCTCCCAAACCCTTCTGTCTTTGTGCCTGAATGGCCTGTATTCTCCAATACTTTCGATCGGATCTGCAGGTTCTTATAATTGCGATCTGCCAAGAATTTGCTGAACTTTTGAAAACCCGGCATACCTCTTTCCACTTCACCTATCGTCATATACAATCTGGCAGGTCTTACAGGATTACTTTCGAAGTAGGCTTTCTCATATTTATAAAGTACTTCGTTATCCCATCCATAAGCAGGACTGGCAGCAATATATTTTGAGAACATATTGGAATGAGTAAAAAGTGTATACATAGTAAAGAGTCCACCTAAGGAGCATCCCATTAAGATCCTGTCTGTTGTGTCTGTTCTGTATTTTGATTGAACAAAAGGAAATAACTCTGTTTGTATAAAGGATAAAAACTGATTTGCGCCACCACTTTGCGGTAATCTTTTTTCGTTGGTAGGGGTGTAATCCCTTGCACGCAGGCTATCCGGGTTAGGATTGGTGCCACCCCAGGTGATGCCTACAATGATCATTTCAGGGATAAATCCATCAAAATAATGTTGACCATATAAAGATTTGGCCAGCGGAAAATCCCATTGCGAATCCATTAAGTAAAGAACGGGATAATTCTTCCGGCTGTTCTTATAGCCACCAGGTAGTAAAATATTTAATTCATATTCCTGCCCTTTCACGATCTGTGATGTAAGTTTCAGCACCTGTGACCCGGGGATCTCTACTCTGGGAAGTTCCTGCGAAAAAGCAGAAATATAGGAAACCATGATACAGATAGATAAAAGCAATATTTTTTTCATAGGTTGATTATTTACTTACCAGTACATCTTTCTTTAAAAAGTTGGAACTGGTTTTTAATGAAATGTCCGGTTGTCCGCCTCCAATACTTATGGTGGCTTTCCCGTTCATAAGTTTGGGTTTGCCTGTATTGTCGTTTACAGAAAAATCCTGTTGTGAAAGGTTGAATGAGACCAATTTACTTTCTCCTGCTTTCAGGAAAATTCTCTTAAAACCTTTGAGCGACCTTACTAAGGGTTCTCCTGTTTTACCTGGTGATACATAAAGCTGTATCACTTCTTCACCATCTCTTTTACCGGTATTGGTCACTTTGGCGCTTACTGTAATATTTTTTCCTGTGCCGATAGCAACCGGTACTTTTATTTCTGAGTAGGAAAAACTGGTATAGCTCAAGCCGTATCCAAAAGGGTAGAGGGGTGTTCCTTTAAAATAGCGATAGGTGCGGTTCTCCATTGAGTAGTCCTCAAAATCAGGCAGATCACTATCGCTCTTATAAAAAGTAACCGGTAATCTTCCTGCCGGATTATAATCACCAAATAACACATCTGCAATAGCCGTTCCGGCTGATTGACCACCATACCACGCGTTGACAATGGCAGGAACATTTTCCGCTTCCCATGGAATCGCTAATGAACTACCTGTCATCATTACAAATACAATGGGCCTGCCTGTTGTGTGCAAAGCCTTTAATAATTCTGTCTGAACCGCCGGTAATGCGATCGATGTGCGGTCACCACCATTAAATCCGGGATAATTCACCCTCATTTCTTCTCCTTCCAGTTGTGGGGAAATGCCACCAACATATACAATCGCATCAGCATCTTTCACGCGGTTGGCCAAGGCTGCAAAATCAGACCGGATAAAGTTTCCGGCGCGTAAGCGAACATTGGCTTTGCCTTCGGTCTGGTAATATTCCACCACGATGCGATAGGTTTTATTCTGTTCTGTTTTCAATTTGTAGGTTCGGGCGCCAAAACGGTTACGGAGCCAGGCATTGATCACTTCTTTTCCATCTACCAACAGTCTATATCCATCATCGGCATCCATTTCAAAGGTTACGTCTCCACTGGTTTTGGCGGTGAAATCTGTCGTAAACCTTGCAGAGAAATTGAGGGCCTTTAATTGATCGGTAACATTTTCACCTTCCTGCCAGAAATGATCAAGGTCATTTTCCATGCGGCTTAGAACAGGTGTGCCGGTTAATTCTTTGTTATCAAAGTATTCTGCTTTGATACCTTTTTTTCCATCCAGCGAATATTGATTGCTCATATCGGAATACACAAGCAGCGTGTCATTGGTAAACTGGATGGCTTTTTCGTAAACCACTTCTGTATTATTGCCCAGTTTATTCTTAATACCCTGCAATGCAGTTACGATCTGTGAAGGGGTTCCGTTATAATTTCCCAGAACAGCGATCGGATTATCGGCATTGGGCCCGAGAACAACGATCTTTTTCATTTTCTTGCTTAAGGGCAGGAGGTTGTTTTGATTTTTCAGCAACACTATGGATTGCTGTGCCATTTTGAGTGAAAGGGCTTTATGCTCAGGGCTCTCCAGTTCGTTTACAGATGCCTGCATATATTTTACCATGGAAGCAGGATCGAACATGCCGAGACGGAAACGGATCATGAATAATCTTTTCAGCGACACGTCAATTTGCTGCTCGGTTATTTTTCCCTGCTTTACCGCATCTACCAGGGCTTTGTAAGAACTATTGCCACAATCGATATCCGTTCCGTGTAATACGGCATCGGCGGCAGCACTGGCTGCATCCGGATGTGTTTTATGGTTGCGATAGAAATCATCAATCGCACCGCAATCTGAAGTTACATATCCTGAGAAGGCCCATTGATTACGTAAAATATCATTCATCAACTCATCATTACCACAACAAGGCTGACCCTGAAAAGCATTGTAAGCGCACATAACACCGGCAACCTTCGCATTTACCACCAGTTCTTTAAATGCCGGGAGATAAGTATTCCAAAGATCATAATCACTG
>CBHRAM010000304.1:0-4744 GCA_966076165.1 uncultured Chitinophagaceae bacterium | reverse complement strand
CATTGGAACAAAAAAAACAGGCTGATGCAGAAGCGAGGATCAAAACGATCGAGGAAAGTTTGCAGAATATGAGTAGTTAATATTAAAATTTAAATATCTAAATATTGTATATATATTCGCTTTAGAATCCCCCCCGATTTAGTAAAATATCCTTATGAAATCACTGAACCGGGTTAGTTTTATCATACTAGTCGCTTTTGTATTAATACTTCCTCTCAAAGGATTTTCCCAGTCAACCGGGGAGTTGGGTTTGCTAACAAGTATCAATCCTAGATATCCGCATAATGAGTATTTAAAAGCATTTTCTTCAACGGCCAAGCCAATAACCATGGCCATTCCACTTGGCATGCTGGCAGTTTCTTTAATAAAAGAAAACAAAAAGCTGGAATATAATAGTTACGAAATAGCTGCCGGTATTGCTATCACCGCTGTAGCTACGGAGGCACTAAAACTAGCTATAAACCGTCCGCGTCCTTATGTGGATCACGGCAATGTATACCCCGATGCGGTAGATGACGGAAGTTCTTTTCCCTCGGGTCATACCTCCGTAGTATTTTCTACTGCCACCTCCTTAACATTAATCTATAAAAAATGGTATATCGCCGTTCCAGCATATACCTGGGCCTCAGCCGTAGGATATTCAAGACTATACCTGGGCCAGCACTATCCTTCTGATGTATTTGCCGGTGCCCTTGTTGGCGCAGCCGGTGCATATGCAAGCCATTGGTTGAATAAGAAATTCTTCACAGGGAAGAAGAAGAAAGGGTCTTAGGTGGAAAACTTCGTTTGTTTATTGGTTTATTGGTTTATTCGTTTATTAGTTTATTAGTGGTTGCGGAGCTGCGGCTTTACCAACTATTTTGAAATACCAATAAACCAGTAAACGAATAAACCAATAAACTAATAAACCAACACATGCGTCTGCTTAATAATGCCCATCACAAACACACTCTGTACATGTCCGATATTCTCTGCCTGGCTTAATTTGTTTACGTGAAAATCGTAATAGGCATCCATACTTTCGGCCACCACTTTCAGCATAAAATCAAACTCGCCTGAAATATTATAACATTCGATCACTTCATTCATCTGCTGGATGCTTTTGATGAATTTTCCGCCTGCATTTTTATCGTGCTGTTTCAATGAAACATAACAGATCACCATCAACCCTTTCTTCACTTTAGAATGATCTAACAGTGTCGCATATTGCCTGATCACACCCGACTCTTCCATCCGCTTGATCCTTTCGTGAACCGGCGTAGTGCTCAGGTGTACTTTATCTGAGATCTCCTTCACCGTTGCACGCGCATTTTTTTGTAGTTCACGGAGTATGGCCAGATCCTTTTCATCCAGTGAAAAAGGGGCATTAGTGGATTCGGCTGTTTTGGGTTGTTTGGGCATGGCAAAAACGTGTTTTATCCTTTATAAAGTTACCCAAACAGCGCATTTATTCCAAAATAAATAAATAATATGTGATTTTATCCTGTAAAATTACATTTGTGCCACACAAAACATAAAATATGTCAATAAAAAACATCGATTTCAGCCTTCCTTACAAAGTGGCTGATATGAGCTTAGCCGATTGGGGCCGTAAAGAGATCCGTCTCGCTGAAGCAGAAATGCCAGGTCTTATGTCTATCCGTGCCGAATACGGTCCAAGCCAGCCTTTAAAAGGTGCGCGTGTTGCCGGTTGTTTGCACATGACCATCCAGACCGCCGTGTTGATTGAAACACTGGTTGCCCTGGGTGCCGAAGTAAAATGGAGTTCTTGTAATATCTTCTCTACACAGGACCAGGCTGCTGCTGCCATTGCTGCTGCAGGTATCGGTGTATTTGCCTGGAAAGGTCAAACACAGGAAGAAGCGGATTGGTGTATTGAACAGACTTTATTCTTTGGTGGTGCTGACCGTCCTTTGAACATGATCCTGGATGATGGTGGTGATCTGACCAATATGGTTTTTGATGTATATCCTGAACTGGTGGCCAATATCAAAGGTTTATCAGAAGAAACCACAACCGGTGTTCACCGTTTGTATGAGCGTATGGCGAAAGGTACTTTACCGATCCCTGCGATCAATGTGAACGATTCTGTTACCAAATCTAAATTCGATAACAAATACGGTTGCCAGGAATCATTGGTAGATGCGATCCGTCGTGCTACTGATGTAATGATGGCTGGTAAGATCGCTGTTGTAGGTGGTTATGGTGATGTGGGTAAAGGTTCTGCCCTTTCGCTGAAAGGTGCCGGTTGCCGTGTAATTGTTACCGAGATCGATCCGATCTGTGCTTTACAGGCTGCTATGGAAGGTTTTGAAGTGAAGCCAATGGCTGAAGCAGTGAAAGAAGCTGACATTATTGTTACCGCTTCCGGCTGTCGCGACCTGATCACAGAAAAACATTTCCGTTCGATGAAAGATAAAGCCATCGTTTGTAATATCGGCCACTTCGATATCGAGATTGATGTTGCCTGGTTGAATAAGAACTACGGTCATACCAAAGACACCATCAAACCTCAGGTTGATCTGTACAATATCGAAGGAAAAGATATCATCTTACTGGCTGAAGGCCGCCTGGTTAACTTAGGTTGCGCTACCGGTCACCCAAGCTTTGTAATGAGTAACTCTTTCTCTAACCAGACACTGGCCCAGGTAGAATTGTGGAACAACCATAAGAACTACGAGAACAAAGTGTATGTGTTGCCTAAACACCTGGATGAGAAAGTTGCCCGTTTACACCTTGCGAAAGTAGGCGCTGTACTGGACGAACTGACCGATGCACAGGCTGAGTACCTGGGTATCTCCAAGAACGGACCGTTCAAGGCTGATATGTATCGTTATTAATCGTTAGTCCATAGACCATGGACGATGGACCATAGTAAGAGCCCGCTTCTTTGAAGCGGGCTTTTTTAATATTGAATATTGAACAAGGAATATCGAATGTTGAAGTAAAACACCACACGCAAAGATTTCCTCCCCTCTCAGGTGAGGTGTACGCCTTCGGCGGACGGAGGGGTGTATGACTTCTGCACAAAACAATCTTCACTAAACCGCTTGATTACCCCTGCTCATAAGTAAAAGGGGAAATGTTTTTTTATACCGTATTTTTATGTAAATTATTATTTGCAGCTACTTACTTCACATATTAAGGTTCTTCTTTGTTTTACTTTTTTTGCTTTCTGCCGGATGCAGGAAAGTACCGCATCTGCAAAAGACCGGATGCATACAGATACCACACCGCTTTCCACCAAACACCAGGCGCTTGCTTATCTTGAAAAACAAAACACATTACCTGTAAGTAAATTCTGGCCCAATGTGGATCCGGTTCGTTTTTTGGAGAATATCAAAAAGAATATTGAGCAGCCGCTTACGATCTATGAAGGGCGCAGCACCAATTTCTGTTCTTATGCGGCACTCTCCTATTTACCCCTGCATGATGATCCGCTTACCTATGCCAATTTTCTGGTTGATCTATATAAGAATGGAAAAGCCATGTATGGCAAAGAATATTTTGAACCCAGTAGGGAAATAAAACTGGCAGCCGGCACACTTAGTTTCAAAGGCGAACTGGATATACGGCCCGCGGACCAGCTCTGGTTTCTTTCGCTGGCAGATCATTTTAAAGGCTATCTCAATCTGCTCGATAAACATTATGATGCGGGCAATGAAAACACGATGTGGGCTTCTGTTAATTTCTCCAAGTTTAACCGGATGATCCGGAAACTGTTTAATTATCAGGTGGATGCCGTGGGTTCAGACCTGATCAGGCCCGGTGTTAGGGATATGTTTTAATATTTGTCCGAGAGGTTACAGACCGGCAATGTTGCCCTGTTCGTGAACAACCTTGATCTTTATAAAAAGAACCATACCAAACTGAAACTGGGCGTGCCCACCCACTTTATCATCTTACTGAATGTAGAAGAAGTAGACGATAAGATCGCGATCACGTATTGGGACTATGGCTTCCGCAGCAGGCAATTGCTTTCCGAATCTTTTTTAAAGAAGATCATTTTCGGTATTTCTCATATCACTAAAAAAACAGGCGATGAGAAATAAGCAAGCGTTTATCGTATGGATGGTATGTGTGTCGGGTTTACTTTTTTCCTGTGCATCGCGTAAAACATTTTCTACCCGATACTATGTGGAGAATGAGAAAACACTGACGGAGATCGAACAGTCATATAAAAGTATTTATGAGAAAAGACATTTCTCGCTGGCATTTACCGACAGATCATTTAACTATATCTCATTAGAGATCCTGACGGATTCCATCAAATACATTTATGAATTTGAGATCAAAGAACCAAGGTTAAAAGATACCCTGGTAAAATATGGGTTTCCTGTTGTAAAAATGGACAGCCTCATCAATCAAATGCGCAATATCCATTGCAGCTGGATCAATAACCTCGATTACTATTCCAATAACCAGCGGCATTCACTCGTATTCATGTCCATCAGGCAGGTAGCCATTCATTTGCCTTTTACCAATGAGAAATATTATATCCTAACTTTTTATTCGCAGCCGCAATATTTTGACAGTGAGGGAAGATTGCTGAACAGCCGGCGGGTAAGAAAACTCAGAAAGATCAATGACGATATTTTCCGAAGGATCAATGATAAAGTGGCGTATACGGTTTCGGAAAGGTTTAGGTAGTTTGGAGTTTGGAGTTTGGAGTTTGGAGTTTGGAGTTTTAAAAAATGACAATCGCATATTCTATATTGTATTAACAAGTAAATTGCAAAAAAAA
>CBHRAM010000303.1:0-4759 GCA_966076165.1 uncultured Chitinophagaceae bacterium | reverse complement strand
TAAAGAGCGGCAAAAAAGTAAATCCTGACTTAAATATTGCTTAAGAAGCCGGATACTGATTTTGATCATTTGTCAGGTCTGTCATAAAAACTACCTTGCTCATGTATCCATTGCAGAAATCCGGGAATATCAACTGATGAGATAAGAACCCCCTCATAAGGTTGACCGGTAATGATATAATGGATAGACAGATTTTTTACGTATGGCGAATGCTTCATTATGAAAACGAGGAACTCAAGTCGGTTTTTGTATATTTTGTTTGGAGCTTCGTTTGTTGCCCTTTCCTTCATCTATATATGGGAGTACCAGACGCTTACTTCCAATGATAAAGACACAGCCGACCAGACAAGGGTGTTATGGATGACGCATCACCTGGATAAATTTCAGCTGGCTTTTAATGATGTGGTCTTTTCCGAAAAACCATCATTGATCAACAGGTTTCCTTCACGCATTAATGATTATAACAAAGCCTGTAACGCAGCTGTTGCGCAGATAGACAGCCTTAAAAAGTTATGTGGAAATGTATATGTACCCTGCGATGATATCATGAACCTTGATAATTACCTGCAGCAATACTTTGCTTTCTCTAAACGGGTGATTGCTTTTGGTGTGGCGGGTAACCTGGATAGCGCAGCAATTCTCAGAAACTCAAATCAAAGTGATTCTGTACGCGCGAGGTTAATAAAGAAATACGATGAGATAGCCACGCATGCCCGTGAAGACACAGAACTGTTTCACGACCGTGTGCAAAATGAAGCCAAAACAAGATATGTGCTGCTGGGCCTGCTGATCACAGAAACACTGCTGTTTTTCGGATTTGCACTTTGGCGGATGAGGGTGCGGCTTTCAGAAAAAGACATCAAACGAAAAGAGATTGAAAAAAAATTACAGATCGTAAACAAAGCCATCGAACAGAGTTCAGCATCGGTGGTTATTACCAACCTGCAAGGAAATATTGAATATGTAAACCCGGCTTTCACCAAACTTACTGGTTATGCTTATACAGAAGTGATTGGCCAAAACCCGCGGGTATTGAAAACCGGGCATACCCCTGATATTGAGTATACTCATTTATGGGACAATATCACCCATAAAAAAGAATGGCAGGGTGAATTCTTAAATAAAAAGAAGAATGGAGAAACCTATTGGGAATATGCAGTCATTTCTCCTATTACCAATGAACAGGGCGAGATCACCAATTTTGTAGCGGTAAAAGAAAATATCACAGAAAGAAAACGCCTGGAAGAGGAACAAAAACATTTGTTAACCATCGTAGAGAACTCTTCTGCCTATGTTTTCACTTTCGACCTCGACAGGAATTTCCTGTATGCGAATAAAGCCATGAAAGATATACTGGAACTGGGGGATGCAGATATAACAAAGTATTCCATCACACAATTCCGTTCACCCAAAGCAATCGCTGTTACGCCCGAGGTAGAAGCGTGTATCTTAGAAACAGGAAAATGGACAGGAGAAACGGCCTACAAAACCCTTAGTGGTAAGATCGTTCCGGTTATACAGGTATTCATCCTTCATAAGGATAATGATGGAAAGGGGATCTATGTTTCCGCAACCGGTATTGATATAACCCGGCAGAAAGAAGTGGAGAATGAACTGATACACCTGAATAAAGAACTCAGGGTTTTATCAAAACACCTGCAGCATGTAAGGGAAATTGAAAAAAACAAGATCGCAAAAGAAGTGCATGATGAATTGGGGCAGGGGCTGGCTTCCTTAAAACTGGATGTTGCCTGGATCAAAAGACACCTGTACGATGATAAGTCTGTTCTGGAAAATAAGATCGATGAGTTGTTGTTATCCATTACAGATAAACTCACCGCTTTCAGAAAAATATATACCGCAGCCAATACAACGATGATCGAAGAGATCGGCTTGTATGGGTCGATTGAGTACCTGGTTGATACTTTCAGGCGAAAAGGAAAAAGCCATGTGGATTTTTCGTCAAATATTGAAAACGAAAAGATCCCTTCCGATATCAGCCTTGATATATACCGTATTGTTGAAGTAAGCCTCAATGGCAGTATCCTTTACGGAAGCAGCCATGCTTCCCTGAGTGTATATAAACGGGGCAATCATCTGATATTGGATATTACGGATAACGGCGCCTATCTGGATATAAAAGATACAAATGCAAAGTCCCACTACAGTATTCTGGAAATCAGGGAAAGGGTGTATGCCATGAACGGACAGTTCAAGATCAATTCTGTTCCTGGCAAAGGGGTTTCCCTGAATATTGAAATACCCTTACCTGGCTAGTTGTTTATTCGTAAGCATAGGTGTTACGTGCAGGAACGGTTCTTCCACTGGACAAAACCAGGTTGTAAGTGGTTATTAAACCGGTATTATCCAATGAAACGATGGTATAGCTGGTGCCTAACCAGGTAAAAGCAGTTTGTGAAGCACTGATAACAAATCTGCCGGCATCGGGCGGAGATACATAGGTGGAAGCGGTGGACTGATAGATCCTGGACGTACTATTCAGGTTAAAATAAATACGCTGGTCCGCAACCCTTGCTATCATAGGTGTATCTATCCAAACAGGATCTGTCTGGCCTGCAGGAACCAGGTATAATTCATATTTGGTCTGTCTTAACCGTTTACCCTTATTCCATAAAAGGGTAGTAACAGAATCGGCTACAGAAAGCGTTACAGATGCTTTTGCACCATTATTGACTGCTAATGTAAAAACAGTGGTTTGTTTCAACGGGCCGGTATCCAGCACACCATAATTACCTACGATCACCCCATTAAAAGTAATGACAGAATTAAGGTTAGTGGATGTAACCAGCCATTTGGCTATAGAGCCGGTATTAAAAGCCACTAGGGAATCAGTAAGTGTAAAGCTCTCGATCACACCCGTAGGGGGGCTCACCGTTACAGGGGGTTGCACGGGGGGGGTAAAGTTATCTGTTGATTTTGTACAGGATAACATCAAACCCGCCAGCAAAAAAAAGCCTGCTGTTTTGCAATAAGTAAGTGTAAAACCAATGCTCATTCTCATTATCCAGCGTTGAATCCGGTTATCGGGCTATGGCCGTATTTTTAATTCTTAATGACAGGGATATGAATTATACCTAACTACACTTTACAAAGAACGAAACTTTGTGTGTACAGGTTTTCAGAGGATATATAAAAATGGAGCTACAAAGCTACGATATTATCAATGATTCGCATTTATGGAAATATGCAGCCTGTTATTATTAATATAACATTAAGAAATACGGGTGGTTGAAAAACAAAACAGACCCTTTAACGGGTCTATTCTGTTTATAGAATATGCTGTAAGGTATTACCCCTGCTTTCTTACATATTTGGTAAGTATCACGATCACCTGGCCCTCGATCTTTCCTTCTATTTGCTCAGTATTGTCTTCAACCAGCCTGATATTTTTTACCACGGTCCCCATTTTGGCATTCAGGGTAGACCCTTTTACATCCAATGATTTGGTCAATACTACGGTATCACCGCTTTGCAGGATATTTCCATTGGCATCTTTGTGAAGGTCTACACTGCCATCACTTTCATGGTCACCGGTGGCTTTGGCCCAGGCCAGTTTTTCATCATCCAGAAATAACATGTCCAGTTGGTCCGCCGCCCAGCTTTCACTCCGTAAGCGGTTCAGCATACGCCAGGCAATCACCTGTACAGCCGGTACCTCGCTCCACATAGAACCGGTTAAACACTGCCAATGGTTCTGATCCAGTTCGGCTTTCTTATCTATCTGGCTGCGGCAGGTGCCACAGGCAATCAGGGTATTTTCTTCATTACTATAATCCTGCGGTTGCACTTCATATACCTGTATATCATCTGTAGATCCGCAGAGTTCGCATTTGTTCTCACTCCTTGTGAGTAAGATTTCGGCTATTTTCATTTTTCTGTTTTGAGGCCGCAAGGTAAAGATTCTTTTCCGGCAAAACGGAACTCAAGCGGGTTCTCAAGTCAGGAATATTTACATAGCCATGACAATTTGAAAACTGAAAGGCTGTTATGAAGCATCGTAATCAACGCATTTATCATAGTTTTGCGGCCAAATGCGGAGTTTCTGTTCCATATGTCTCATATTATGTTTTTTGGCTAAGTCTTTGGCCCAACCTTATTCCGCATATATCAAAGCATCTTTCGATACCGAAAAAACAACCGGAAAAACGGAAATGCAGACGCCGGATGATGATGGGGAAGATGATGCCAAATCGGTAAACGATACCAACGAATTCAAACATCCCCGCAACACCCTTGAATTCATTTTTGCACTGAGTGGCCCGTCTGCAGCGCAATACAACCATTATTTGCTGGTACAGATGCCCCAGCAGAGCTTTGCGATCAATACACCTCCTCCTGAGTACTGCCGGTAATACCCGCACCTGATCACCCTTTTATTTAGTTCCTTTTTTTATCTGCCTCTTCAGGCAACAAATCATTTATTATGCACAGTCGTATACTGTATGTATTGGCCTTCCAATGTATCGCGGTCCTGTTTATTTCCTGTTCCTCAAAACCAACGCCGGCAGCAGCTGTTTCACAAAGCTTTCAGGTGTTTAGCCCGATCGTGATGGATACCACCTATGATAAATCTTATGTAGCAGATATCCATTCTGTGCAAAACGTGGAGATACGTGCCCGCGTGAAAGGTTTTTTAGAAAAGATATTGGTGGATGAAGGCAAGTCCGTGAAAGCCGGCCAGACCCTTTTTGTGTTTAACAACCTCATGCTCAAAGAAGAGCTGCTGAAGGCAAATGCA
>CBHRAM010000302.1:0-4764 GCA_966076165.1 uncultured Chitinophagaceae bacterium | reverse complement strand
ATTGATCAAATTCGATATCCTGTAATGCATAAATGATGTCGAAGCCGCTAACCCAAAAGATCACTGCCAATGAAAACAGTATCGGTAAAATATCAAACCTGCCGGTTACGGCAAGATAAGCGCCTATGGGTGCCAGGGATAACCCTAATCCCAAAACCAGATGACACAATGGGGTGAACCGCTTTGTATAACTATAAAAAAGGATCACAAATAAAGCCACAGGTGAAAGAAAAAAGCAGATAGGATTTATTAAATAGGTGGCCCATACAAACAATATACAATTCAGAATAACAAAACGCAAAGCACTATTGGCAGAAATAATTCCTGCAGGGATCTCTCTTATAGCTGTCCGGGGGTTTTTGGCATCAAAGCTTCTGTCGAGATAGCGGTTGAATGCCATAGCAGCACTTCTGGCACTGATCATACAGGTCACCACCCATACAAATTTCAATACATACTCCGATGAAGAATAATAATAAACCGGATTGGAGAAATCATCGTAATACCGCCGGGGTGCATCAATCGTTTTAACAGCCAGAAAAAAACCGATCATAGCAAACGGCATGGCGAAAATGGTGTGAGAGAATTTTACGAGACTCAGGTATTTTTTTACTGAAATCATAGCTTATGGTTCATAGTTCATGGATCATGGTTATTGGAGAGAATCACGGAATTTCGTGATCATTTTTGATAAAATTTCATATTCATGATAATATTTAGAAAACTGTTCTTCGGTAATATAATTTCTTGCTTTAGCCATAAACAGGCAGGATACTACTTCAATACCTGACCTCAGGGCCATTCCAAGAAATCTTTTAAACTCAGGAATAGATTGTCCTGTACTTCCTTCTGCAATATTCAGTACTACAGAATCCGCAGCTCTTTTCATCTGGCTGCTTAAACTATATAATTCATTTTTGGGGAATTCACGGGTTAATAGATCGATCTGATTCGACAGATCAAAAGCCTGTTTCCAAATTTTTAAATCTTCAAACCTGAATGCCATATTCAAAATTTACTATGAACCATAAGCTATGAACTATGAACCAGCTTTCCCCGCACCATCTCCCACAACACAATCCCTGCTGCCACAGAAATATTCAGCGAATGCTTCATTCCCAACTGGGGGATTTCAATGCAACCATCACATAGTTTCAAAACCTCACTATCCACTCCTTCCACTTCATTTCCAAAGATGAGTGCGATCTTCTGATCGGGTTGTGTGAACTTTTCCAGGGATACGCTCCCTTCTGCCTGTTCAATGGCAAATAATTGATAGCCCCGTTCTTTTAAAGTAGTCACTGCTTCCAGAGTGGTTGGGAAATAGAGCCAGTCCACGGTTTCTGTTGCGCCCAATGCTGTTTTATGGATATCCCGGTGTGGGGGTTGCGGGGTATAGCCGCATAAACAGATCCCTTCAGCCAGAAAAGCATCGGCCGTTCTGAACACACTGCCCACATTATGCATGCTGCGGATATTGTCCAGCACAACCATAACCGGGTTCTTTTCTGCCTGCCTGAATTCATCTACAGACATCCTTCCCAACTCATCCATGCTCAGTTTTCGCATGGCGCAAAGGTAAACCCAACCATTCAAATAATCGATAGGGTAAATTAGCCCAAAATCAGTATTTTGTTTACTCCTTAACCAAACTAACTGAAACATGAGAAAGAACACCCGTTTAGCGGTACTGTTGGCTATGGCCATCCCTTTTGCAGGGCATTCACAGACCGAAAATGTAGACCTCAGCATGATGCAAAGGATCCGTGAAGAAGGCCTTAAGAATTCCAAGGTCATGGACATTGCATTCAACCTCACCGATAAAAGCGGCAACCGCCTTACAGCTTCTCCGGGCTTTATGCGTGCTGCCAATTATGCCAAAGAAACCCTTGCCGGCTGGGGACTGACCAATGCAGCCATCGTACCCTGGGGCGAGTTTGGCAAAGGCTGGGAACTGGAAAAAAGTTATGTAGCCATTACCGCACCATATTATAAATCACTCTCAGCTTATCCCAAAGCATGGACAGCCGGAACCAAGGGACTGAAAAATGCAGAGGTATTGGTGGTAAACGCAAAAGACACTGTAGCCCTTGAAGCATATCGTGGCCAATTAAAAGGGAAAGTGATCATTCTCGATCAATTAAATACCTATAAACCCAGCTTTAAAGCCGATGCCATCCGTTATGCCGATTCAACACTGGCAACCATGGAAGCGGCAAAAGCTCCTGCCCCACGTCCTGCAGGTGCCCCTGTTGATACAGCTGCACAGAGAAGGCAAAGAGAAGCATTTGCAGCCAGAGGTGGTGGTGCGGCAAGGGTGCTTGTTTTGTTAAAAGATATGGCCAAAGCAGAAGGTGCCGTAGCTATCTTCAGCAGTGGTTCAGTGCGTAGTCATGACGGAACCATTTTTGCGCAAGGTGGCGGTGCCTATAAAGGAACCGATCCTGAAAATTTCCTCGATATTGTTTTAGGCATTGAAGATTATAATACCATTCTCCGTTTAGCCAAAGCCGGTGTACCGGTAAAAATGGATGTAGATGTAAAGACCAAATTTCAAACCAAAGACCTGAACGGTTATAATGTAATTGCAGAAATACCCGGAACGGATCCCAAGCTGAAAGATGAAGTGGTCATGATCGGTGCCCACCTCGATTCATGGCAGACCGCTACCGGTGCAACCGATAATGCATCGGGTTCTTCCGTAATGCTGGAAGCGATCCGTATTTTAAAAACGCTTGGCTTTAACAATAAAAGAACCATCCGTATCGGTTTATGGAGTGGTGAGGAACAGGGTTTATTGGGATCAAGGGCATATGTAAAAAACACATTTGCAGATCCTGCTACCATGGTATTACAACCCGCGCATGAAAAATTCTCTTCGTATTTCAATATCGATAATGGAACAGGTAAGATCCGTGGTATCTATCTGCAGGGTAATGAAGCGTGCCGCGAGATCTTTGCGCAATGGCTGGCTCCGTTCAAAGACCTGGGTGCTTCTACCGTTACGGTAAGCAACACCGGCGGTACCGATCACCAGAGTTTTGATGGTGTGGGTTTACCCGGTTTCCAGTTCATCCAGGATCCGATCGAATACGATACAAGGAACCACCATAGCAATATGGACCAGTACGATCATTTGCTGGAAGATGACCTGAAACAAATAGCTACCATCGTTGCTGCATTCGTTTACGATGCATCCCAGCGCGATGCCAAATTACCACGCAAGGAATTGCCTAAGCCAAGGCCTGCGGGGGGATTTGGGTTTTAAAAGCCGACCATAGACCATGGTCCATAGTCCATAGCAGGAATCAACCCCTCAATGGACTATGGACCATCGACTATGGACGAATGACTTTCTTTTCCACATCCGCTATTTTCTACCCTACCGCACACCGGGCATGATTATATTTGTCGCCCATGTCTAAATCGAGTGCCGATACCCCTTTAATGCAGCAACACAGGGCCATTAAGCAGAAATACCCTGATGCGATTTTGTTGTTTCGGGTGGGTGATTTTTATGAGACATTCGGCGAAGATGCGATACATGCTTCGCGGGTTTTAGGCATTACTTTAACCAAACGGAACAATGGCGCCGCTTCTTCCAGTGAACTCGCCGGATTTCCGCATCATGCGCTGGATACCTATTTACACAAACTGGTAAAAGCCGGTTATCGTGTGGCCATCTGCGACCAGTTGGAAGATCCCAAAACGGTAAAAGGCATTGTAAAAAGAGGCGTAACCGAAATGGTTACACCGGGTGTGGCCACCAACGATAAATTACTGGAGCATAACAGTAATAATTTTTTAGCTGCTGTTCATTTTACAGAAACGGAAACGGGTATTGCTTTCCTGGATATTTCTACCGGCGAGTTTTTTATCGCTGAAGGCAATGAAGAATATATTGATAAACTGTTACAGAGTTTAAAACCTGCCGAAGTTATTTTTCAGCGCAGTTATCAGAAACATTTTAAAGAAGTGTTTGGGATCAAGTTCTACACCTATACCATGGAGAGCTGGATCTTTGATGAAGCATTTGCAACGGAAAGTTTATTAAAACATTTCCAGACACATTCACTCAAAGGATATGGGATTGAAGGAATGCACCAGGGGATCACTGCTGCCGGTGCTATCTTGTATTACCTGAAAGAAACCGAACATCCCAACCTGCAGCATATCACTTCGATTCAGCGGATGGAGCGGGAAGATTTTTTGTGGATGGACCGGTTTACGATCCGCAATTTAGAATTACTGAATACGGGTATTGATAATGGACAGAGCTTACTCAAAGTAACCGATAATACCGTAAGCCCGATGGGGGCACGTTTATTGAAACGATGGATGCTATTCCCTTTGCGAAACATCACAAAGATCAATGAGCGTTTGGAGGCAGTTGCTTTTTTTATCAAAGAAACGGACCAGCGTAAACAGTTTGCCCATGCCAACAAGCTTTGCGGCGATATGGAGAGGTTGGTGAGCAAGATCCCGATGAAAAAGATCAATCCACGGGAAGTGGCACAGCTGGCGAAGGGATTACAACAGATCGATATCATCAAGAAAGCCTGTGAATCTGCAGCCAACCCTTACCTGCAAAGATTAGCCGACACATTGAACGGGTGCCATCTGATCGTTGAGAAAATCCTTACTGAGATCAGCGATGCGCCACCGGTTGCTGCCAATAAAGGCGGAACGATCAAAGAAGGGGTTCATGGAGAACTGGATCAACTGAGAAATATCGCCACAGGCGGAAAAGAATACCTGGTGGGC
>CBHRAM010000301.1:0-4766 GCA_966076165.1 uncultured Chitinophagaceae bacterium | reverse complement strand
CGGCACGTTATGCAAGGCTTACCACCAATGGTTTTTCATCGGCCTACGATAGTACAGGTAAAAAGAATTTTGATACTGATAAATATGATGGCACTGTAACCAATGCACAATTGGTTTACCAGGCAACACAGGCATTATCATTTAAAACCTTTGCCATGTACAGCAAGTATGATGCAGGGATCGATGCAGGTGTATTTGCAGATGATAAGGATTATAATATCCATAACAAGTCGTTTATCACGGGTGCAGGTTTTTTGTATAAGAAAGGTGCAGTTACGTTAAACGGGACCTATCAATACAGTGAGCTCACAAGAAACTACCGGAACGACAGTCTTGACAAGACCTCTACGATCTTTGAGAACAATACTTATTTTGGAAAATCACAGTTCGCGGAAATATATGCAGGCACGAATCTTGGCAAAGGATTCACTTTACTAACCGGTTTGGATTATCGTTACAACTCTTATAACCAAAGTTATTATTCGGTAAGTGCTTTCGGCCCATACAGCAGCAGTTTCAGGGATACATCCATGAACCAGAAAGCTGTGTATGCTTCCATGATCTATAACAGCCCGGATAAGAAGCTGAATATTGAACTGGGTGGCAGGTATAATGATCATTCGAGGTATGGCAATAACAGCACATATACATTCAATCCATCTTATACACTGAATAAAGACCTGAGAATATTTGCCAGTGTATCCAGTGGATTTAAAGCGCCTTCTTTGTATCAATTAAGTATCAATGATAAATTAGATGCTGAAAAATCCGTTAACTATGAGGGCGGTATCAGTTTGCAGCAAAAGGGTTTCAGCACAAGGCTGGTATATTTTAACCGCCGCATTAACAATGGTATTGATTACAATTATATCACTTTCAAGTATTTCAACTATGTGAAACAGGTTGTGAATGGCATTGAGCTGGAAGCTACGGTTACACCGGTTGAGAAATTAAACATTACCGCTAACTATACGTTCCTGGGTAGTGAAGAGATCACACAGAACCGCGTAACTACAAAGGATACGGTAACCTATGATTATCTTTTAAGAAGGCCCAAACACAGCCTTAACCTGACGGCAGGTGTTGATGTAGCAAAAGGTTTGTATGTTTCCGTTACCGGTAAATATGCCAGCAAACGATATGATGTAGGCGGCTATAAAAAAGCAGATGTATCCTTAGACAGTTATTTTATCCTGGGTGCCTATGCTGATTATACACTTAACCCGCATGTAAAATTCTTTGCAGATGCGCAGAACCTCACGAATAAAAAATTCTTTGAAGTGAGAGGGTTTAACAGCATCCCCTTTATTTTTAATACAGGAGTAACTTTTAACTGGTAATGCTATGCCGCAACACGAAAACAAACCCTGTCCGCGGTGCAGCAAAACCTTCGAATGCAAGGTTGGCAATATTGCAGAATGCCAATGCAGTTCTGTAACGCTCAGTTATGAAGAACGTGTATTCATAGAAGGAAAATACACCGACTGTTTGTGTGCGGAATGCCTGCAAACCCTGCAGTTTCAATATAAACTTCATCGGAATCATATTTTCCGGTTTTGATTTTTTGCCACAGATGGCGTAGAAGAACACAGACCCTTTCTGTGGAGATCTGTGCTATCTGTGGCAATTATTTTCCCCATCCGTAACCAGTATTCGCAATAATTCGTGTAATTCGTGTAATGGAGATCTATCTCATCAGACATACCACCCCCAATGTGGCCAAGGGCATCTGTTACGGACAAACCGATCTGGATATCACGGAAAGTTTTGAAGAAGAAGTAGCCAGCATCCGGCCATATCTGCCCGAAAATATCGCATCGGTTTACAGCAGCCCCTTGCAACGCTGCCGGAAACTGGCCGAAGCCCTGTTTCCACAAAAAAACATTGTGCTGCAAAAAGACCTGATGGAACTCAATTGTGGTACCTGGGAAATGCAGGTATGGAATGAGATCCCTAAAGAAGAAATGCGACCCTGGTTAGATGATTTTATCAATATTGTAGTGCCTGAAGGAGAAAGTTATCTTCAGATGCATGATCGGGTAATCAATCAATTCCAGCAGATTGCGCAGGAGTCCAAACCTGCGGTGATCGTTGCACATGGGGGTGTTTTGAGAAGTATACTGGCACATATCACCCATACGCCCTTAAAAGAATCTTTTGATGTGTTTAGCTGTCATTATGGATGTGTAGTAAAGCTCTATCCCGAAAACGGGGTTTACAAACATGAGATATTGTATAATGTTTCTTTGGCGGGGAAAGAATGGCACAGGCCATCGCGTGAGACGTGAGTAGTGAGTCGTCAGTCGTGAGTGGGTTTATCATTTTCGAACACGCTACTCACTACTCACTACTGACAACTCACTACTCACGTCTCACGTCTCACGATTCACGAAAACAAAATCCTTAACTTTAGTAAAATCACAACCCATGAACTTCCATCTCGACCAGCTGCTCACGGTAACGTTTACCCTGTTTGCGGTGATTGATATTGTGGGGTCCATCCCTTTGCTGATCTCTCTGAAAGAGAAGATGGGGGCCATCCGCTCGTTCCAGGCAACGATTGTTTCGGGGGCTTTGATGATCCTGTTCTTATACCTTGGCAAACCATTTTTAAATGTGTTGGGATTAGATGTCCGTTCTTTTGCAGTAGGTGGCTCTGTGGTGATCTTTTTACTGGGATTGGAAATGGTATTGGGTCATGAGATCTTTAAGGGAGATAAGAATGCGCAATCCGGAACAGTCGTACCCATCGCATTCCCTATTATTGCGGGAAGCGGTACGCTAACCACCATCATGTCATTAAAAGCAAATTTTGAAGAAGGGTATATTTTAGCGGGGATCCTTATCAACCTGGTGGTGGTCTACGTTGTATTAAAATCATTAAAATTTGTTGAGCATTTATTAGGGCCGGCGGGATTATTGGCAGTGCGTAAATTTTTTGGGGTGATCCTGTTAGCGATCGCGGTGAAGATCTTCAGCAGTAATATTGGTGCTTTTGGGAAATAGTTTTTTGCCACAGAGCACCACAGAAAATATCTGTGAAAATCTGGCCACCTGTGGCAATATGTATATTCAGTTTTCAGATGTCTAAAAAGAAAATGATTACTATCGGTCAATCAGCAAACTGGCTTCGTTGCCATTTTGAACTGATTTTCTGGTCCGCATCATTAATTGCCTTATTCCTGCTTCCTGAAAGCACATCTGCATTTTCATTATGCCCCTCGAGCTTGCTGAGATTGGGGCATTGTCCGGGTTGCGGTATCGGGCATGCGATCCATTATGCGCTGCATCTTCAATTATCTGTTTCTTTTCATCACCATCCATTGGGAATCTTCGCGGTTATCATTATATTTATCAGGATCAAACAACTGATCTATACCCAAAAAACTGTTTATGAAACCAAACCTCATAACCATGATCCCTTCTATTGATGGGGAAGAACTGGTTTACCTGCAAGCTCTTACACATGAATTGAACGACCAGCAACTCGTGAATTTTGCTTCTGCCTACAACGGGAAGAGAAGAACTTCCGACCAGGTACTGATCGGCTGCATCTTTGGTTATGTGGGTATTGCCGGTATTCAGCGGTTTATGGTAAGGCAGAATGTAATGGGTATCTTATTCCTGTTTACGGCTGGTTTTTGTTTTATCGGCACCATTATAGACACCATTAATCACAGAAGGCTAACTTTTGAATACAACCAGCAAATGGCAAGAGAGAGTATGGCTATGATGTATGCTTATCGTTAACTGCCATTATGAGATCGTCTTCAGAAAAAATACTGTCAGAACTTAACGGGCCATTCCCCATCACACAGGATCAGATCGATTTCTTTCAACTCAATGGCTATATTAAGATCATTCATGTATTATCGCCCGAACTGGTGCAATACATGAATGAGGTGATCTCCGCTGAAATCAACAAGCTGAATATCCCCACGATCGAGATCGAAAAAAGAGATACTTATGGGAAGGCTTTTTTACAGATCATGAATATCTGGCAAAAGTCTGAAGCAGTGAAAGAGATCGTTTTCAGTAAACGGCTTGCGAAAATAGCAGCTGAGCTCATGTGCGTGAATGGTGTAAGAATGTATCATGACCAGGCCCTCTTTAAAGAACCCGGTGGCGGCTTCACGCCCTGGCATGCAGATCAATATTACTGGCCGGTTAGTACGGAAAAAACCGTTACGGTATGGATCCCATTACAAAAAACAGGATTGGAACTGGGACCCTTAGAGTTTAGCGCACAAAGCCAGACACTGGAAGAGGGACGCACATTGAAGATCAGTGACGACAGTGAAATGGTGATCCAGAAAAAATTAACGCTGAATGATTTTACCAAAGTGGTAGAACCTTTTGATATTGGCGAAGTGAGCTTTCATATGGGTTGGGTATTTCATCGTGCCGGCCCCAATACTACGCAACAGATGCGCAAAGTGATGACCATTATTTACATGGATAAGGACATGACCTTAATGGAACCTAAAAACGATAACCAGGTGGCAGATTGGGAAGCTTGGTGTCCCGGGGCAAAGATTGGTGAAGTGATCAATACACCATTGAACCCCATACTATACCAAAAATAACGGCCCTTTTCTTCATCTATCCCCACTATTAACGACCGGTTAATATTCTCTCGTCTCAGCTGATCATCAGTAAGTTGAGTGATACTCCCTGTTCATTACATTCCAGAGTTGACAATTCCTTAACCCTGACTTAATGTTCCCATCATATTCGATCAGGAATTTTGAAAAACACATTAAATG
>CBHRAM010000300.1:0-4780 GCA_966076165.1 uncultured Chitinophagaceae bacterium | reverse complement strand
AACAGGCATTTCCACTGGATGCGTAATACACCCAGAACCCCTTCTTTAATGATCCCCTTACTCATCTTGCTTACACCAATCTTTCTGTCAACAAAAGTGATGGGCACTTCTTTGATCTTGAACCCTAATTTCCAGGCAGCAAATTTCATTTCGATCTGGAAAGCATATCCCACGAATTGGATCATATCAAAATTGATGGCCTCCAATACTTCTTTACGGTAACATACAAAACCCGCTGTAGGGTCGTTTACCGGCATCCAGGTAAGCAATTTTGTATAGAATGCCCCCCCTTTGGAATAGAGTTGCCTGTCCAGCGGCCAGTTCTCTGTTTTACCGCCCGGCACATAACGGCTGCCCACAGATACATCAGCACCCTGGTTCTTGCAGGCATCATATAATCTTTCGAGATCAGCAGGATTGTGTGAGAAATCGGCATCCATTTCAAATACAAAACGATAGCCTCGTTCTATACTCCATCTGAATCCGTAAATATAGGCGGTACCCAAACCGAGTTTACCCGTTCTTTCTTCGAGGAATAACTGGCCGGGATATTGCTGGATCAGCCCACGCACAATCTGTGCCGTACCATCGGGAGAATTATCATCTATCACTAAAACATGATATCCCTGCTGTAAAGCAAACACAGCTTCTATAATGGAAGAAATATTTTCCTTCTCATTATAAGTGGGTATGATCACAATTTTTTCCAAACAATTGAGGGTATTGGGGTAAAAACTAAAGTTACGACTTAGTACGTTTTTAAATAGTAAATTCTTCTATAAGAAATTGATAAAATCAGTTCTCCCCTTTTTTCAAGAGCGTGCGGTTCAGGATCTCGGTCAGTTTTTGCTTGGTATTCATGGGGAAATCGCCTTTCATCATCCAGTCGTAATACTGGGGCTCTTCTTTCAATACCTGGGTAACCGGCTTGCCTTTGTGCTTACCGAAATTGAAAATCTCTACCCCGTTATCTTTAATAAAACGACGCGCAAAATCAACGATATCATCCTCCCCGGTAAACTTCACAATACTTTCTACCGTATTGCCAATCTGCGGGTAACGCTCCACCTGGGCTTCCAGTACTTCCCAGGTTGCAGAGGCATCCGCTTCGGCACCATGGGCACCTTCCAACACTTTCTGGCAATAGAATTTATACGCGGCACTCAGGGTGCGCTGTTCCATCATGTGGAACACTTTCTGTACATCCACCAGTTTCCTGCCATCGATCGAAAATTCTATCCCTACTCGCAGGAACTCTTCTATCAACATAGGAATATCAAAACGGTTACTGTTATAGCCCCCCAGATCACAGTTCTCTATAAACTGTTTCAGTTCATTGGCCACCTGCTTAAAACTCGGCGCATCTTTTACCATCTCATCGGTAATTCCATGGATATCACTGGAAGATTTCGGGATCGGCATTTGCGGATTGATCAGCTTGCGTTTGGGCTGACTGGTGCCATCGGGCAATACTTTTACGATAGCGATTTCTACAATGCGGTCTGTACTGATGTTGATACCTGTGGTTTCCAGATCAATAAAAGCGATGGGACGGGTTAGTTGCAATTTCATGTAGTGATAATATTCTTTCTTATAAAGTGATCTGTTTGGCGAAGGTAAGCATATCTAACCCATCATAGTTTCCACTACTCATTAAAAGAAGATTGGTATGGGTATAGGTTTGCGATTGAAGCCATTCCCACAGAACCTTTGCATCATTCATCACCAATAACCCTTCTTTAGCAAACCCGGCATATACTTTATCGGCAGGCAGGTCGGGCATACGCTTCAGCTCCAGTGCGTGTTTCGCATAGAATACAATTCCGATATCTGCCTTATCCATAGCGCCTTTGTATTCCTGCATAAACTGTTCGTTCAGGCTGCTGTAGGTATGCAGTTCGAGTATGGCAATCAGTTTTCGGTCGGGATACTGTTGTTTCACCGCTTCAATAGACGCTTTTACTTTACTGGGTGCATGGGCAAAATCTCTGTAAACCCTTGTGGTATCATGTGCGGCCAGTAATTCCAGTCTCTTCGACGCACCGGTAAAAGAGGCGATCGCGGGAACAAATTGCGCAGCCGTTACACCCAGTTCTTTACAGGCATAAAATGCGGCATACAGGTTCATCAGGTTATGGTTGCCAAATACTTCCAGCGTACCCGTTACCCCTTCTATCGTTACGGTTGTGGTTCCATTCTGGATCGTATGTTCGGGAACACCATAGGGTTGATAACGGAGATCTTTTCGCAGGTTGGATTCAACCAGTTGTTTTAAAACAGGGTCGGATTCGTTATAGATCAACAGCCCGTCTTTCTCGATCTTATTGATAAAGATGATGAACTGTTCGAGGTAAAATTCAAATGTGGGAAATACATTGATATGATCCCAGGCTATGCCCGTTAAGATTGCCACATGCGGAAACAGGAAATGGAATTTGGGTTTCCTTTCAATGGCACTGGCCGGATATTCATCCCCTTCACAAACAATTACCGGGGCATTGGTGATATCCACAGACTGATCAAACCCTTCCAGCCGGGCACCCACCAGGTAGTCAAAATCCAGGTTCAGCCGTTTCAACACATGCATGATCATGGCCGTGGTGGTGGTTTTTCCGTGACTTCCGCCCACCACTACCCTTTTTTTCTGCAGGCTCTCGTGGTAAATATATTCAGGGAATGAATAGATCTTCAAACCCAATTCCTGGGCACGGATCAGTTCTGGGTTATCATTTTTGGCATGCATACCCAGGATAACAGCATCTATCTCGTTGGTTATCAGCGCCGGTTGCCAGCCTATCTGAAGTGGCAGCAACCCTTCTTTTTCAAGGTTACTCTTTGCGGGTTCAAAGATCTCATCATCCGTACCGGTAACCCCGTACCCTTTTCTGTGCAAAGCAATGGCCAATTGGTGCATTACGCTACCCCCGATTGAAATAAAATGGACTCGCATACGTTAGTATTCAGGAATTCATCAAATAAATTAACAAAATGTGTACGGCTATGAGGCAACGTTTACACCTGAACGGTTATCTTTGATGAGTCGCAAAATACAGCCTAATCTCTTATCTAAACACGATTATGAAAAAGATTACCCTTTTATTTCTAACCATTTTGGTGGCGGCAGCCCTGTTTACCTCCTGTGCTCCGTCGAGAAAAGGATGCCCAACCACGAACCCGAAATACTTCCGCCAGTAGTTGCTGAACAAAGATCATAGAAGACCGTTATTATAGAAAGAGATTGATGAACTGGATTCCCCTTACCACAGAAGAACAATTTGAACAAATACTGGAACGATCTGCCAACAAGCCGCAGGTGATCTTTAAGCACAGTACCCGTTGTGGTACAAGTTCGATGGTATTAAGCCGGCTGGAACGTTCTGAAGCACCGGAGACCATCGATTTTCATTTTCTTGACCTTCTTGCCCATCGCAATATCTCCAACAGGATCGCAGAAGACCTGCATGTATATCATGAATCACCACAGGTTCTATTGATCAAAAACCGGGAATGCATTTATGATGAAAGCCATATGGGCATCAGCATGGATGATCTGGCCGAACAGGCTGTCTAAGCCATTTTCTGTTACTGCACCACGGATTAACTTATTTGGTTATAGCCTATTCATAGAAAATATACCATTCAACGGTTATCAGAGCGCATTATTCAGCATCTTTGCAACCCAATAACAAGTACATGGAAATTGCCGGATATATTGCCGCATTATTAATTGGCCTGTCCCTGGGCCTGATCGGTGGCGGTGGCTCCATTTTAACCATTCCGGTTCTGGTATACCTGTTTCATCTTCCCCCCAGCATTGCTACAGGGTATTCACTGTTTATCGTGGGTTGCAGCAGCCTCGCCGGTGCGTGGAAGAATTACCGTAAAGGCAATATCAATTTTAAAGCAGCTTTTTATTTTGGGATCACTTCGATCATTACGGTTGTATTGATCCGTAAACTACTGATACCGATACTGCCCGAACATTTTTTCATGATCGGCAATTTTGTGATCACCAAATCGCTGATTACCATGTTGCTGTTTGCTGTGGTGATGATCGTGGCTTCACTGAACATGATCAAAAAGCAGGTAGTGGTTAGTAACGACAGCCATGACCACCATATCCATTTTACCAAGGCGCTTATTCGCGGTGTGGGCGTGGGTATCCTCACAGGCCTGCTCGGTGCAGGAGGTGGTTTCCTGATCATCCCTATATTGATCTTTTCCTTTCACCTGAAAATGAAAGATGCCATTGGCACTTCACTTTTGATCATTGCCATGAACTCGCTTTTTGGTTTTGCGGGTGACCTGTTTCATCATCAGTTCGATTGGTCATTACTTCTACCCATTACCGCCATTTCCATTACCGGAACCTTTATCGGCCGAAGGCTTGGCCAGGATCTGCCCGGGGAAAAACTGAAGAAATGGTTTGGTTGGTTTGTACTGGTTATGGGGATCTATATAATTATTCATGAATTGTTCCTTAAATAGTCCGGAAGAAAACCAATGTCCTGCTTTCGGACTTCTCACTTTCCGACTTTCTTACAAGTAATTATTAACTTTCCAATCAAAATCATAAACAGATATGACTGAATGGTTACAAAAACCCTGGCCCTGGTATGTGGCAGGGCCGTTGATCGGTTTGATGGTGCCCCTGCTATTACTCATCGGTAATAAACGGTTGGGGATATCTTCTTCATTGCGGCATATCTGTGCAGCCTGCCTGCCGGCTAAGATCCCTTTTTTTCAATACGATTGGAAAAAAGAAGTATGGAACCTGTTC
>CBHRAM010000299.1:0-4799 GCA_966076165.1 uncultured Chitinophagaceae bacterium | reverse complement strand
GTGTGGTTGAGTACAATATCGATCATCAGGTACATATTCTCAGCCAGCATTTTCTTTTGTAATGCCTGTAGGTCTTCCAGTGTACCAAAACGCTCATCTACTTTTCTGAAATCAGAAACGGCATAACCGCCATCACTTTCTCCTTCCGGACTTTGGAATACCGGCATCAGGTGTAAAAAATTCACACCCAGTTTTTTCAGGTAAGTGAGTTTCTCCGGCATATTTTTCAATCCGCCGCAAAACCGGTCAACATACAAACTCATTCCGGTGATCTCATTGCTGAGAAACCAGTTTCCTTTTTCTTCTTTCTTATTGTCCTGTTGCAGCAAAGCAGCAGGCCGCTGTTTGTGTGCTTTGATGATGGTTTCGATCAATCCATCAAACAGCATTTCTTTTTGCGGATGTGTGCCATATACTTCTTCATACAACTCACGGATAGCAGCTGTATTGGCGATCAATCTGGTAAAGAACAGATTGTCTTTTCCATTCAGATCGAGCCCGTTCTGTTTGCAGGAGAGATGGATACGGTTATGGAGGGTGTAGTTGTACACGGGTAGTAGATTTATTGTCAGTAGTGAGTAGTGAGTTGTGAGGGGGATGCTTAGTAAAAGACATTCTCACAACTCACTACTGCCTACTCACTTTGTTAATCAAATATCTGGCTATTCAAATGTTTAAATGCTTCCATGGCCCCTAAATATTCACAGGTTCTGGCGCCGGCTTTATTGGCATTGATGATGGTACGGTTCCATTGTTCCGGGGATAAGGATTGGATCTCACTTAGTTCTTTATCACTTAACTGATACAGTACTGCCCCAACAAATGCATCACCTGCACCCGTTGTATCAACAGGCTTGATCGGAATACTTGGAATGGTGATGGTGGTTCCGTTATGTCCTAACAGGGTTCCTTCTTTTCCCAGCGTGATCGTGAATACAGCAGTTGTTTTTTCCAGTAAGATGGTAGCCGCATCTGCAACCGTTACCGCACCGGTTATGAGCATGGCTTCTTCATCACTTACTTTAAAGAAATGACAGGCCGTTAAAAAATTCCAGGACTGGTCAATAAATGTCTGCAGGTCGTTGCGGAATAATAAGTGTCGGTAATTAGGATCGAAGCTGATAAAAATATTTTTCTGCAAGGCTTTTTGTAAGAGTCCCTGGTAAGCAGCCTGCAGGGGCCCCGGTAAAAAACCGGTAGCAGAACCAAAATGAATGATGGATACCTCATCGAGGTCAATAGCATCTACTTCTTCCCGGGTAAGTTCACCATCGGCCCCGCGGTTGAAAACAAAATCCCGTTCACCATCTTCCATTAATGAAACAAAAGCAAACGTGGTAAAATGCAGGTCATCCTGCAACATCCATCGTGTAGATACGCCAAATTCCTGCATCACATGGATCAGTTGCTTACCAAACGGATCATTGCCTACTTTGGCAGCGAGCTCCACCGTTCCGCCCAATGCAGCAATCGCAGCAGCTACATTGGTAGGTGCTCCACCGGGCTTTTTTAAAAAATTATTTCCTTCCGATAAAGATTTGCCTTTATCAACACAGATCATATCGATCAGTGCTTCGCCGATGCAGAGAATCTTCATAGTAATCTCTTTGAATAATGAATATTGAACAAGGAATATTGAATGTTGAAATGTATGCTTACTTTATGCATTCAATATTTTAAACCAAAATCAAAGCCCCCTCCCAGGGGTTGGGGTTAGTGTCCGCCACCACCCGTCAACACTATCTCATCATCATTCACTTTCACCGTTTTGATCAACATCGTTGCACCACAGGCAATCAATAATAACACCCCGCCAAAACTGATGGCCTTGCCCGGATCATTATCCAGAAAATGATGTAACACATAACCGAACGTAGTTGTTTGCAGGATCATTGGAATTACGATCATCATATTGATGATACCCATGTATACACCATATCTTTCTTTCGGGATCTGGTTCACCACCATCAAATACGGAACACCCATCATACTTGCCCAGGCAATGCCAAAACCGGTCATGGGAGCAAACAGCAAATATTGATTTTCTATATGCGGGAAAATAAGTAAGCCGGCTCCTGCCAATAATAAACAGGATATATGTACTGTTTTCGGGCTGTATTTTTTTGCCAGTATCACAAGCCCGAATGCTGATAAAAATGTGACCACATTATACCATCCATTTACCAATCCTGCCCAGCCCACGGCTTCTTCATAAAGTTTGGGATCTTTTGAGGGTGAGGTTTTCCATACAGACTGTGCAATGCTTTTGGATGCATTCTGCCAATAACAGAATAACGCATACCATTGAAACAGGTATACCAATGCCAGTTGCCACATTACTTTCGGCATGTCTTTGATGGCTTCTGTTATTTCTATGAATGGGCCGAATACACTTCGCTTATTGGCTTTTAAAGCTGCCAGCTCTTCGGGGGTTGGCGGGATCTCCGGTGTTTTAGTGATGGACCAGAGTACAGATGAAATAGAACAGATAGACCCCAGAAAGAATGAACCAAAAACCCAATAAGGGATCTGTCCGTGCGATTGCTGTAAGAAAGTTACTTTCTGAAATGCGAACAGGGAAATATTGGCTAAAGTGATACCCAATCCTGTAAAAAAACTCTGGGTTAAAAAACCGGTAGCCATCTGGGAAGAAGGGAGCTTATCGGCAATAAAAGCACGGTAAGGCTCCATGGCAGTATTGTTGGCCGCATCCAATACCCATAATAGCCCCCCCGCCATCCATAAGGTACTGCTGAAAGGGTAGATAAAAAGACATAAGCTGCAGAAAAGGGCACCGATAAAGAAATAAGGTTTTCTTCTGCCCCAACGGGGGTGCCATGTTTTATCACTTAAAGCACCGATAATGGGTTGGATCAGCAGGCCTGTCATGGGGCCGGCTAAATTCAACAGCGGGATCTGGTCGGGCTTGGCCCCCAAAAAATCATAAATGGGGTTTACGGCGCTCTGTTGAAGGCCAAAACTGTACTGAATCCCAAAGAATCCGACATTCATATTAATGATCTGCCAGAAGCTTAGCCGGGGCTTTAATAAAGACATAGCAATCGGTTAGTTAAGTGCTATTAAAAATAGGTAATAGATTTTGTAAAACCGGCAGCCCGGAAGCATTTGGGCGAATTTAAATCCCGTGGTAACGTTACCGGGAACGATTGCGTAGAAAAAAAATCATTTTCCCTTTTTGTATTGTCTATATAGGTGTAGAATTGGGTCGATATGAAACCTTTTTGCGGCTTCCCGGCCAATCATCGGAATCAGATCAGAAAACCCGTTTGTAAAACGATTTTCATTACGAAACTGCTTGCCATGCTTTTCAGACGTGAATACACATACGTTGTGAATGCTGCCCATCCCCGCAGCCTTAGTTTGTCTCTTTTACCCCCTGATAATACAGAGCTTTTTATCAATGATTGCCTAAATCGATTGCGTATGCTTATGAAAAAAACGAACCTATGCCTGTTCCTGCTGGCAGGGTTTTTAATGCTGGCCGGACAACTTACGGCTCAGGACAAGAAATTTGAAGTAAAAGGTAAGGTTACTACTACCGATAACCAGCCGCTGGAAGGTGTGAATGTGACAGTTCGTGGCGGACAGGCCGGAACAGCTACCGATAAGAATGGTCAATACCGCATACTGGTTGAGAGTGGCAAGGTTACCCTTGGTTTCTCTTATGTAGGGTATACCAGCCGCCAGGAAGCTGTGAACGACAGAAATACCATTAATATCACTTTATCTGCAGAAGTAAAAGAAGCGGAAGAAGTGGTGGTGATCGGTTACCAGACCATCCGCAGGAAGAACCTGTTGGCATCGGTATCCAGCGTTAGTGCCAAGGACCTGAAAGATATTCCGGTTAACTCTGCGGCAGAGGCCCTGAATGGCCGTTTGGCGGGTGTTACGGCTACTACTGCAGAAGGTTCTCCTGATGCGGAAGTTCGGGTAAGGATCCGCGGTGGTATGTCGATCACCGGTGATAACTCTCCTTTGTATATTGTAGATGGTGTGCAGGTTGAAAATGGCCTCTCTGCCATTTCCCCGCAAAATATACAGACCATCGACGTTCTGAAAGACGCAGCCGCCACCGCCATTTACGGTGCCAGAGGTGCGAACGGCGTAATTGTGATCACGACCAAAAGTGGTAAGCCGGGTAGATTAACCCTTAGCTATAATGGTTTTGTAGGGTTCAAAAAACTGGCTAATAAGTTAGATGTATTGTCGCCTTACGATTATGTACTCTATCAATCAGAAAGATCAAGGGGCAGCAGTACCGACAGTACCACCTTCACCAAAAACTTTGGTACTACCTGGGATACTTTATCCAATTATAAGAATGTAAAAAGTGTTGACTGGCAGGATGAAGTGCTTGGCAGGACCGGTATCACCCAAACACATAATGTTTCTGCTTTAGGCGGTAACAACAAGATCACTTACAATTTCGGGTATACCTATAATGATGATAAAGCGATCGTGCTGAACTCAAGCTATAAGAGGCATTTGCTTAACCTGAAAGGAGAGTATAAGATCACCAATAAGATCAAATTGTCTGTTTCTACCCGTTACACACATACAGATGTGTATGGTTCAGGAACTTCTTCTGACCAGGGCTCGGCTTATAACCGTTTGCGCAATGCAGTAAAATACAGGCCTTTCCTTTCTGCCAATCAATTGATCGAAGATGCAGATCCTTTGGCTGACCCGAATGTGGGTAATGGTCTGAACCTGGTTAATCCGATCTCTCTGGCTAATGCAGAATACAGAAAGAAATCAACGGATGTATACAATGCAAC